>USKN01000097.1 GCA_900555295.1 uncultured Eubacteriales bacterium | reverse complement strand
TACCGTTTTAAACTATTGTATTATCAATAAATGATTTTCGATATTCGTCAAAATCAACTGTTATATTTTCAATACGTGATTTTTCGGCGGCAAAAACAATAAGATGATTGTCGGCCGCCTGCCTTATATCGGGAATGGCTTTACCCGTATATATACCGCATACATAATCATAAAAAGCTTCAACAATTCCTCTGTCACCGCCGCCGTGTCCGTTTACAATGCCGTCTTTTGCCGTAATGGGTATTTGAGTTGTTTTTTTTGTGTCAAAGCTGTATATTTTAATGGGTTCGCCGCCGTCCATTGCCGCGTGCAGTTCGCCTTTGGTTCCCATTATATGAATGTATCTTCCGCCTTTGTTAAACGCATTCATAGTAAATGTAACGGTAACATCATTATCAAAAAGCATATTTACCGTTTGGTGATCCACAACGTCATTGTCGCATTTAAATACGCATTTTCCGTACTGTGTTTTGGAAATGGCATCTTTTACTTGGTCATCGGTTGCATTTACAATGTGTGTTGCCGCACTGCGAAACCATTCGTTTTGCTTATCGTCGTAATAAAGTTTTACCGCATTGTAATAACACGTATCACCGTGGGGGCAACCCTCAATGCAATAATCGGGCGCACCGGCGGGTGCATTTTTGGGAGTAAAGTAGGTAAGCGAGCCAAACGACTGTATTTTTTTTAATTGACCGCCTATAATCCATTGTAAAATATCCATATCGTGACAGGATTTTTGCAAAAGCATACACGAGCTGCGTTTTGAATTTCCCCAATTACCGCGTACAAAACTATGGCTTTGGTGGATGTTTCCTACACATTCTTCGTGGTTTATCGACATAATTGTGCCAATTTTTCCGTCATCTATAATATCCTTAATTGCTGTAAAAAACGGAGTATACCTTAAAACGGTGCATATTACAACTTTTACATTGTTTTTTTCGGCAAGATTTGCAATTTTTACACATTCACCGGGGTTATCTGATATAGGTTTTTCAAGCAAAATGTCGTATTTAAGTTTAATTGCGGCAATTGCGGGTTCAAAGTGTTGTCTGTCCATAGTGGCAATAACCGCCGCGTCAGCAATTTTGCCGAGTGCCAAAAGCGGTTTCCAATCGTCAAAACACATATTATCGGGAATGCTGTGTTTGTTTTTTATATAATCACGCCGTGACTTTATAGGCTCGGCAACGGCAACAACCTCGTATTTGCCGTCAGTTTCGCTCATAGCGTCTGTATATGTTATACCTCTTAATCCCGCACCGATTAATATAACTTTTATTTTATTCATTTGAAACCACCCTTACCTACTATTGAATAACTATATTTTAAATCCTATTTTTGTAAAAGTATTTGCACAAAATACATTTAATTTTATACTTTAAGCAAAAACGTAATTGCGTTTTGCCGTAATGTGTGCTATACTACCTTTAAGATAATCTGCAAAATATATGTTTGGGCAAGAGGAACAAATATAATGGATATATTACAAAACAAAAAACGAATAACCGCCGCAATAGCCGCACACGTTGACTCGGGCAAAACCACACTGTCGGAGGCGCTTTTGTATACTGCGGGCGAAATACGAAAGCTTGGCAGGGTAGACAATAAAGACGCATTTTTGGATACCGATACAATAGAGCGTGAACGCGGTATAACCATATTTTCAAAGCAGGCGCAAATTAAATATAACAATACTCAAATAACGCTTGTAGATACCCCGGGGCATACCGATTTTGCCGCGGAGGCGGAGCGTGCGCTGGGTATTGCCGATTATGCAATACTTGTAATAAGCGCGTCGGACGGTGTGCAAAGTCATACGCAAACGCTGTGGAAAATGCTTCAAAAAAACAATGTTCCCGTATTTATATTTGTAAACAAGCTGGATATTGCGTATACCGAAAAGGCGGAAATTATGAATAACCTGTGCGGTAAATTAAGCGATGCGTGCGTTGATTTTTGCACCGATGATAAAGATGATAAAGGTGATAAAAAGGCATTTTTTGAAAATATTGCCGTGCACGATGAACAGCTTATGCAACAGTACTTTGAAAGCAATGAGAGTATATCGGACGAGAGCATTGCAAAAGCGATAGCACAGCGAAAAATTTTTCCGTGTTACTTTGGCTCTGCCTTAAAACTTGACGGGGTTAGGAAATTTTTAAACGGTTTTGACAGATATACCGTAAACCTCTATGCAAAAGCCAAAGATGTATTGGGCGCACGCGTTTTTAAAATTGCGTCCGACGGAAAAAACAACCGTCTTACATTTTTAAAAATAACAAGCGGAAGTATTGCCGTAAAAGATATTTTGGGCAAAAAAAACGAAAAAATAAACGAAATACGTATTTACTCGGGCGCAAAGTATGTGTTGCAAAATACGGCATACGCGGGAGATGTATGCGCCGTAACGGGTATTTCGTCGCTTAATGCGGGCGACGGTATAGGCATACAAAAAGACGCCGAAAATCTTTTGAGTACACCTCTTTTTAATTACCGCGTTGATATATACGATAACACCGATATTAACACAGTGTACAATAATTTTAAAATACTTGAGGCGCAGGACCCGCAGCTCGGGGTTGAATTTAACAATATAACGGGCGAAATAAATTTGCGCCTTATGGGTAAAATTCAGCTCGAAATTTTGCAGCGCATAATGCACGACCGATTTAATATATCCGTTGGGTTCAGCCGCGGAAGTATTATATATAAAGAAACAATTAAAAACACCGTTGAGGGTGTGGGGCATTTTGAACCGCTTAAACACTATGCCGAGGTGCATTTGCTCATTGAACCGCTAAAGCGCGGCAGCGGTGTTGAAATATGTGCCGACTGCCCCGAAGATATGCTCGCAAAAAATTATCAAAACCTTATTTTAACACATCTGCACGAAAAAAAGCATTTGGGAGTTCTCACGGGTTCGCCCGTTACGGATATAAAAATTACGTTAAAGGCGGGCAGAGCGCATACAAAACATACCGAGGGCGGAGATTTTCGTGAGGCAACATACAGGGCGGTGCGCCAGGGGCTTATGTCGGCGGAGAGTATACTGCTTGAACCGTATTACGATTTTACGCTTGAAATACCCTCTGATTGTGTGGGACGTGCTATGACGGACTTAAACGCAATAAATGCAAAATTTACACAACCCGATATATGCGGCGAAACAGCTTGCATTAAAGGGCGCGCGGCGGTGCGTGCGCTTGAAGATTACCGCGAAAACGTTATATCGTACACACGCGGAAAGGGAATACTTAATTTAAGTTTTGCCTGTTATGATGAGTGTTTAAACAGCGCAGAGGTTATAGAGAGCATAGGATATATAAGCGAAAACGACACGCAAAACCCCGCCGACTCCGTTTTTTGCTCACACGGTGCGGGGTATACCGTAAAATGGAATGAAGTACCCGAACATATGCACCTTGAAAGCATATTAAAAAAGGCGGATAAAAACGGCTCCCAAAAAAGCGCTTTTGAAAAAGGCGGCATTTCGGCAACCGATGAGGAGCTTTTAAAAATATACGAGCGCACATACGGCGAAATAAAAAACAAAACGTATACACCGCTCAACACTCCCAAATACAAACCGTATAAGGGAAAGGAGCCTTCTTTCGCTCCCAATAAAGGCGAGTACCTGCTTGTGGACGGATACAATATAATATTTGCGTGGGGCGGTTTAAACAAAACCGCCCGCGAAAGTCTTGACGGTGCAAGGATTGAGCTTATAAACCGTATGATAAACTACCGTATTTTTAAAAAGTGCGAAATAATAATTGTATTTGATGCATACAAGGTAAAGGGAAATACGGGAGAGATAAACCGCTGTGCCGACGGTGTAACGGTTGTATATACCAAAGAGGCGGAAACGGCAGATTCGTATATAGAAAAGTGTGCGCATACGCTTGCAAAAGACAATAAGGTGTGCGTTGCAACGTCCGACGCACTTGAACAAATGATAATTTTCGGCAGCGGCGCGCAGCGTATATCGGCACGAATGCTGCAAGACGAAGTACTGCAATGCGAAAAAGAAATTGACCGCATTGTTGAGAAATACCACATAGAGGCGCAAAAAGAGGAGTTTGTAAAGTATATAAAAATATAAACAATAAAAGAACGCACGTTTTAAAAGTACAATATGCGCATTTTGCCTTTACAACCGCAAATTTTTGTGATATTATAATATTTGCAATACATTAAGAATATAAATAAAACAGTTAAAATTTTGAATGATATAATCAGGAGTTAAAACGGCTATGAGCGAACCCCAAAAAACAGATAAACAAATAAAAAAGCCACAAAAAATAAATTTATCAAAAATATCAAAACGCAAAAAAATTGCGGTGTGTATATGTACGGCAATTGTTTTAATATGCGCGGCAGGGCTAATAACGCTTGCGGGAGATGCAAACAGCAATAAAATATTTGACGGTGTGTATATAGGCGATATAGACGCAGGGTCAATGACTTTCGACAGAGCGCGCAGTGCGGTAAAGCAAAAAGCTGACGGTAAGGCATATAACCTTTGCTTTGTGTGCGATGATGTTGAATTTGAGGTGCCGTCCGACCGTATTACGCTAAAAACGGATATAAACAAAACCGTAACCGACGCTTTTGAGTACGGAAAAGACGGCAATGTGTTTAAACGCATTAAAAATATTTTAAAGCTTAAACACAGCCGCGTTACAATTAAACCCGATATTACATATGACGAGGAGAGCCTTATATCGGCAATAAGCGACGCAATAAGCGACAAGCTTTCCGATACGGCGCAATACAGCGTTTCGGAGGGGGACGGCTGTTTAATTGTAAACAACGGCACAAGCGGAAGAAGCATTGATGTAAAAAATTTGGAACGTGAAATAAAAAAATCGTTTAAAGATTTTATACCGTCCGAAAAAATAAAAATTGTAATAAAAACCGTAAATCCAGAGCCTATAGACGCGGACAAATTTTACGCGGAGTATAACCGCGACGTAAAAGACGCGTCGTACATACAAAAAGACGGCAAGTACGAATTTGAAAAAGAAATAAACGGTATAAAACTCAATTATGACGAAACAAAACGCATAATAGAGCAAAACCGTAAAAACAATGCCGACTACACAATACCGGCGCAAATAACAAAAGCGGCGGTAACGGTTGAAAGCCTTGAAAAAAAGCTTATAAGCCATACAATTGCCTCATACTCAACAAACTATGCGTCAAGCGACAGTAACAGAGCGCATAATATAGAACTTGCTGCGTCAAAAATAAACGGCACGGTTTTAAATCCGGGAGAGAGATTTTCGTACAATACTGTTGTGGGTCCGCGTACGGCGGCGGCAGGGTTTAAAAATGCGCACGTGTATGAGGGCAATAAAATAGTGGACGGTATGGGCGGCGGTATATGCCAGGTATCGAGTACGCTTTTTAACACCGTGCTTTATGCCGACCTTAAAATAGTAAAACGCACAAATCATTCTATGCCCGTAGGTTACGTACCTCTCGGACGTGACGCAACAGTATCGTACGGATTGGTTGATTTTGTATTTGAAAACGATAAAACTTATCCCATAAAAATTGCCGCGTCTTGTGCAAACAGAACTTTAACCGTATCGGCGGTAGGAGTAACCGATATGGACTATAAAATAGAGCTTTACACCGAAACCGTGGCAACAAGCGCATACCCCACGCGCGAGGTGGAAAATGCCGCGTTAAAATCGGGGCAGACAACCGTAATGCAAAACGGTTCAAACGGTGCAACGGTTAATACATATAAAATTTATAAACGCAACGGTGTGCAATACGATAAAAAATTTGTTGCCAAAAGCGTGTATAATCCAATAGAAAAAATTGTGGCGGTATCAAAAAAACAGGCAGAGGCAACCGCACCGGTTATTGCACCCGCGGTTGAACCGCCCAAGGCAGAACAGCCGCCGCAAGAGGTACAGCCGCCAAAACCGCCCGAAACACCAAAGGTGGAACAGATACAGCCAAATACCAACGCTGACGATACAGCGGGCGCACTACCGCCCGAGCCATCAAAGCCGGAGCAAAATACAAATCACGAAAATATAACGGACAAGCCGCAGCAGTCGGACGAAAATAATAAAAGTGAGGATATACAAAATGATAATTAAAAAGTACAATTTAAGAGAAAAAGAATTAAACGGCTTTATGCCCACACTTACCACCTACATAACCGAGGACAGCTTTGCATATACGGGAGTAAACCGTGTGCGCCCTGCCGTTATTGTGCTTGCGGGGGGTGCGTACTCCGACAGATGTCCGCGTGAGGCGGAACCTGTTGCGCTTATGTTTTCAAATGCGGGATTTCACGCATTTGTTGTGGATTACAGCATAGCGCCCACACGTTACCCCGCCGCGCTTTATGAAGTATGCGAGGCAATCAAATTAATAAGAAAAAATGCCGATAAGTGGTACGTAAACCCCAACGCTATTGCCGTTTGCGGTTTTTCGGCAGGCGGACACCTTGCGGCAAGCGTGGGTACATTGTGGAATACGGAACCTGCCGTTAAATGTGAAAATGAACAAAATAAACCCAACGCACTTATTTTGTGTTACCCTGTTATAATGTACGGCGAAAAAGCTCATAAGGGATCGTTTTATAACTTACTCGGCGAGGGTCTTTCGGATGAGGAATATATGCGCCTGTCGCTTGAAAAGAAAGTATCGCCCGATACACCGCCCGCATTTTTATGGCATACATTTTCGGACGGAGCCGTGCCTGTTGAAAATTCGCTGGAGTTTGCAAGAGCGCTCAGGCAATACAATATACCGTTTGAAATGCATATTTATCCCGATGGACCGCACGGTATGTCGCTTGCAACCGCATATACGTCATACCCGAGCAGTATAAACAGCCACGTTGCAACGTGGGCAAAATTTGCGTGCGATTGGATGCATATAATGTTTGGCGATGAGCAAGTGGTTCAACCGTAAAATAATTCATAATGCATAATGTATAATTCATAATTAAAACAGCGTACACCCCTCACCGCAAGATGACCTATAAGGCGCAAACAATGGCTTCCCCTTGAGGGGAAGCTGTCACCGTAAGGTGACTGATGAGGTGGAAATATACGCACAATTTTGGACTTTTCAATGCACCCGTAGGGGCGACCCTGCGTGGTCGCCCGTCTGATGATGTAGGAAATAATTATGAATTATGAATTACTGTTTAATGTACGCACAATCCAAGGCTTCCCCTTGAGGGGAAGCTGTCACCGTAAGGTGACTGATGAGGTGCAAATATACACACAATTTTGGGCTTTTCAATGCACCCGTAGGGTCGCCCCTGCGTGGTCGCCCGTCTGATGATGTAGGAAATAATTATGAATTATGAATTAC
>USKN01000096.1 GCA_900555295.1 uncultured Eubacteriales bacterium | reverse complement strand
ACCGCCCAAAAAAATGCAATTACGGACGGTGAAATTGAAAAAACAAAAAAAGAGATTGAAAGCAAAAAAGAAAGTGCCGATAAAATTAACGAAAAACTTAAAAGCCGTGATGACGAAAAGAAAAATGCCGACAAAAAAATAAACGAAGCGGTAAAACAAATTGATGAATTAAAAAACAAAAACGTAAATTTGTTAAGCGATATATCTGCGCTTAAAGCGCGTATGTCATCACTTGACGTTTTGCTTAAAAACTTTGACGACCGCTCCGACGCAATATCGGATGACCTCAAAAAAAAGCAAAATAATATATTGCAAACGCAGAAAATGCTTGACGAGGAAAAGTTACCTTGGGTGATGTTGTGGGATAAAACAGGATTTCCCAATAAGATTGAATATCAAAATGCGGTTGACTCATTAAAAAAACTTAAAGACGAATATTTTAAAGTTACAAAACAACTCGACGACGCAAAATTAAGCCAAAATGCGTGCGTATCCAAACTTAATGAAAAAGAGTCGCGAAAAAAAATACTTGAAGAACTCGAAAAAAATTATGAAGGTTTTTCAAAAAGTGTTAAAAAGGTTATTGAGGCAAATTTTGACGGTGTGCACGGAGTTGTGTCAAAACTTATACAGGTTGATGACAAATATGTAACCGCAATTGAAACGGCACTTGGCAATATGCTTCAAAATATAGTTACCGATAATGAGCAAACGGCAAAAAAATGTATTAACTTTTTAAAATCCAACAATTACGGACGTGCAACATTTTTGCCGATTACAAGTGTAAAGGGCGATATTTTAAAAAATGCACCTACAGGCGAAAAGGGATATATAGGCATAGCGTCGGAGCTTATACGGTATGACGGCAAATACAGCGATATTTTTGCAAGCTTGCTCGGAAGATGCGCAATTGCTGATAACCTCGACAATGCCGTATCAATTGCAAAGAAAAATAATTACAAGTTTAAAATTGTAACGCTTGACGGACAGCAAATTAATCCCGGCGGTTCGCTTACAGGCGGCAGCAGCGGTGCGCGTCACGGTATTTTAAGCCGTGCAAAGGATATAGAGGGATTAAAAAGTGAGATTGCGTCCATTCAAAAGCAAGTTGATAAAAACGACGATATTATAGCGTCGTTTAAACAAACAATAAATAAAATGGCACAGCAAAAAGAACAGTTTGACAGTACCGTTAATAAATGCGAACGTGAGGCGGTTAGAATTAACACCGCAATATCGTCATATGAAAAGAGTACGAACGAACTTAAAAAAAGTATTGAATCGCTCACAGACGAAAACGGAGGCATTGTAAACGAAATTGCCGATGTTGCAAACCAAAAGCAAAAACTCAAAGAAAATATTATAAACAATGAAAATTTTATAAGAGAAATAAGGGAACAGCTCAACGAAAAACAGAGTATGCAGGCATATCTTGAAGAATGTGCGCAAAAAATAGCCGACAGTGAAGTAAACGACAGAATTGAGTATAATTCGTATTGTAAAGACATAGAAATGCTTAACTCACGGCTTGAAACTTATTTGGAAAGCATTGAGCAAAACAAAGCTGATATTGAGCGAAAAAAACAAAACGCTCAAAATCTTGCCGCACTAAACGAGGGTCTTAATAAAGAGATAGAAGACATTAATGGACAAATAAGCGCTACAAAGCAAGATAAGGCTCAAATAAGCGATGAAGCTGAACAAAAAATTAAAATGTATAACGAGGGTTTAAATGAGCAAAAAAACCTTCAAAAACAGCTTAAAGAGCAAAATGAAACGGTATATGTTTTGCAGCAGGAGGCGGCAAAACTTGAAAACCGCAACAGCAAAACCGAATATGACATAGAAAGTATAATCAACCGTATGTGGGAAGATTACGAACTTACATACAATACCGCTTTAGAATACAAAAAAGAGGTATTTGATATGGCGGAGTCAACACGTGAGGCATCGGCGCTCAAAAATGAAATAAAATCTCTCGGTAATATTAATATTGACGCAATAGAGCAATATAAAGAGGTTAAAGAAAAGTTTGATTATATGAGTACGCAAAAGGCCGATTTGGATGAAACAAAGACAAAACTTGAGGATATTATAAACGAATTGCAATCGGTAATGGTAAAGCAGTTTACCGAAAGTTTTGCTCAAATCAAAACAAAGTTTGACAGTGTGTTTCGCCAATTATTCGGCGGCGGTATAGGCAAGCTTTCGCTTACCGAACCCGATAATGTGCTTGAAAGCGGAATAGATATAGAAGTACAGCCGCCGGGCAAAAAATTACAGAATATGATGGCGCTTTCGGGCGGCGAGCGTGCTCTTTCGGCAATAGCACTATTATTTTCGGTTCTTGAAGTACGTCCCACACCGTTTTGTATTTTGGACGAGGTTGAGGCGGCGCTTGACGATAATAATGTATATCGTTTTGCCGAGTATATACGCAAATACAGTAACAAAACACAGTTTATTGTTGTAACACACAGGCGCGGTACAATGGAGGCTGCCGATATAATGTACGGTGTAACTATGCAGGAGCGCGGTGTTTCAAAACTGTTAAAACTTAAATTTGAGGATTTGGAGGAGTACACATCTGATGGGAATTAAGGATAAATGGAACAGCCTTTTTGGCGGAAAAGGCAAAAATAAGGATATTGAAGATAACAATGAGCAAAAAATAACCGATACCGACGAAAGAGGTTATGATGACCGCGGCATTGAAAACACTGAAAGTGCCGATGATGTCGAAAATGTTGAAAATGTTGAAAACGTTGAAAATGTTAAAAAATCGGAGCAAGCCGTAAATACGGAAACGGTTGAAAATGTTGATGATTATAAAACGGAACAAAATACCGAAAACGCGGGAAATACGGAAAACACCGAAAAAAATGATGATGCTGAAAAACAGGATGAAATCATTAATACCGCAGTGACGGAAGATGATGAAGAAACAATAGCCGAAAAGCCTGTGTCAAAAGGTTTTTTTGCACGTCTTAAAGACGGGCTTGCCAAAACCAGAAATTCATTTAACGATAAAATTGACAACGTTTTAAAGGCGTTTGTAAAAGTAGATGAAGATATGCTGGAGGAACTTGAAGAAGCGCTTATTATGGCAGATGTAGGTGTGGAAACATCGGTTTATATTATTGAATGTTTGCGCGACCGCATTAAATCCGACAGAATAAAAGAGCCTAATGACGTTAAAAATGCTATTGAAGAAATAATATCCGAAATACTCGAAAAAGGTTCGTCCGAGCTTGATGTAAAAACAACACCGAGCGTTATAATGGTTATAGGTGTAAACGGTGTAGGTAAAACAACATCAATCGGTAAAATGGCGGCTCGCTTTACCGCACAGGGCAAAAAAGTAATTTTGGGTGCGGCAGATACATTTAGGGCGGCGGCGGCGGAACAGCTTGAAATATGGGCAAAACGCAGTGGTATAGATATGGTAAAACATCGTGAGGGTTCCGATCCCGCATCGGTCGTTTTTGATACAATAGCGGCGGCAAAAGCAAGAAAATGTGATGTTATAATACTTGATACGGCGGGCAGACTCCATAATAAGAAAAACTTAATGGACGAACTTGCAAAAATATTTAGGGTAACGGAAAGAGAACTGCCCGGATGCTCTAAAGAGGTATTGCTTGTTTTGGACGCCACAACAGGTCAAAACGCGGTAAACCAGGCAAAGCTTTTCAGCGATGCTTGCGCCATAACAGGTATAATACTTACAAAACTCGACGGAAGTGCAAAGGGCGGTATTGTACTTGCCATTGCCCACGAACACGGAATACCTGTAAAACTTGTGGGAGTAGGCGAGGGTATAGATGATTTACAGGAATTTAATCCGCACGATTTTGCAAAGGCTATGTTTGAATAATTATTAATAATGCAAAAAAACGGTGATATACTTGAATAAACACGGCAGTGAAACAAAAAACAATTTAACAAACCAAAAGGAAACAATAAGTGCGTATGTTTTGGGTGTTGTATACGAAAATGAAGATAACGGATATAAAGTTATTGAGGCTGAAAACAACAATATGAAATTTACTGCCGTAGGGTATTTAAGCGGTGTAAATGCAGGCGACGGAGTAAAACTTACGGGAGTTTGGACCGAACATAAGGTTTACGGCGAACAGCTTAAAGTTGAAATGTTTGAAAAGAAAAAACCCGCAGGCAAGGATGCTGTATTTAAGTATTTGGCATCGGGTATTATAAAAGGAGTACGCGAAAGTACGGCTCGAAAAATTGTTGAACGTTTTGGTGAGGACGCACTTGATATTCTTGAAACCGCACCGCAGAAATTGGCGCAAATTAAAGGAATAAGTGCGGCAAAGGCACAGGCAATGCACGAAAGCTATATACAGCAGCAAGGCGCATCGGCTGTTGTAATGTTTTTGCAACAGTACGGTGTAACGCCGAAAGCCTCGGCAAAAATTTTCAAAAAACTCGGTTCGTGCGCCGTTGATATGATACGTGACAATCCGTATCTTTTGTGTGATGAAATTGACGGAATAGGCTTTAAAACCGCCGACGGCATTGCACTTAAAATGAGTTATCCCAATGATGATATGCGCCGCATAAGGTCGGGCACGTTATATACATTAAAATACAACACGCAATTTGGGCATACATATTTACCAAAGCAAATACTTGTGCAAAATTCGGCAAAGCTTTTAAATGTGGATAAAATTTTGGTTATGGAGGCAATAGAACAGCTTTTGATTTCGGGTGTTTTAAAAACCGAAACAATAGGCAACGAACAAAGGATTTATTTTTTTCCGTATTATATGTGTGAAAAAACTGTTGCCGACAAAATAAAAACTCTTGCAAGCGTTAAGTATGAGTATACAAATGATGAGGCGGACAGCAGAATTGATATAATTGAAAAAACACAAAATATTCATTTTGCCACACTCCAGCGTGAGGCGGTTAAAAATGCAATGTTTAACAGCGTGCTTGTTATAACGGGAGGTCCCGGCACGGGTAAAACAACCATTATTAACGCTATTATTGATGTTATGCGTTCAAACGGGTATACAGTAACGCTTACCGCGCCTACGGGCAGAGCGGCAAAACGTATGTCGCAGGTATGCCGTCTTGAGGCAAAAACAATTCATAGACTTTTGGGTGCAACCGTAACGGACAGGGAACAGTCGGAATATGCATTTGCCGAGAGCGAGCCTATAGAAACAGACGCGGTTATTGTAGATGAAATGTCTATGGTGGATATTGTGCTTATGAACAGCCTTTTGGCGGCAATAAAGCCCAAAACACGCTTAATTCTTGTGGGAGATTCAAATCAGCTTCCGTCTGTAGGGCCGGGAAATGTGCTCAGGGATATTATAGACAGCAATGCTGTAAAGGTAATACGCTTAACAGAGATTTTTCGCCAGGCACGTGAGAGTATGATTGTTATGAACGCACATAACGTAATAGACGGCAAATACCCTTGTACCAATAAAAAAGACAGCGATTTCTTTATAAAAAAAATAATTGACCCGTCGGACGGACTCGGATACATATTGGAGCTGTGCAAAGAACGTTTACCCAAAGCTTACGGCTTTGACCCTCTTGACATTCAGGTTCTTTCACCGGCAAAAAAAGGCGTAACGGGTGTGTATAACCTAAATAGAGGATTGCAGCAAACATTAAATCCGCCGTCAAAGGAAAAACACGAAAAGCAGTTTGGCGATATAATATTTCGCGAAGGTGACAAAGTTATGCAAATTCGCAATAATTACGATTTAAAATGGGAACTTTTAAAAGACGGTACCGTGGGTTCGGGCGTGTTTAACGGCGATGTTGGATATATTGAGTCGATTAATGATAAAATAAAAGTTGTAACCGTTGTATTTGACGATAAAAAGGTAAGATACGATTTTCGCGATCTTGATGAAATTGACCTTGCATATTGTATTACCGTTCACAAAAGTCAGGGAAGCGAGTTTCCTGCTGTGATAATACCTCTTTATGAAGCGCCTTTTATGCTTTTGTCGCGAAATGTGTTTTATACGGGAATAACAAGAGCTAAACAATTGGTTGTTTTGGTCGGAAAAGCAGAAATTATGTATAAAATGATAGACAACAACAGAGAGGATAAAAGATTTTCGGGATTAAAAGAAAAGCTTGAAACAAATGATGAAATTATTAAATTTTGATTTTAAACTTTCCAATAGTTTTTCATTAAAACAAAATAATAAACAGCGCACGTTTTGCGGTAAACGCACTGGAAGATTTTGTGTTTCCGAAAACGTGTATAATATGCGGTGAAACAGTTGCGGCAGGGAAGAATATAAGCTTGTGCGAAATATGCAAAACCAAAGTAGAGAAAAACGGTTTTGGTATGGTTTTAAAAGATTTGGGTGAGTGTGATTATATTGTATCGGCTGTTAAGTATGTAGATACGGTTAGGCAAAAGATGATTATGTATAAATTTAAAAACTGCAAATATCTTGCGCACAGTTTTGCTTATTTGGCACAATGTGCATTGGAAAAAAGCAATATTTTAAACAATTATTCCGATTGTGCAATTATACCTATGCCCGTACACATAACAAGAGACAGACTGTACAATCAATCAGCACTCATTGCATATGACGTAGCAAAACACTTTAATGCACAATATTGCGATGACGCAGTGTGCAAAGCGGCGGCAATTAAACCGCTCAGTAAAATGCACAAAAATGAAAAGAAAATATTCATACAAAATTCGTTTGAAGTTTGCCGTCCGCATAAAATTGCAGGCAAAGCGGTAATAATTACAGATGATATATACACAACCGGCGCAACGCTTAACGAATGTGCAAGGGCTGTTAAAAACTCGGGTGCAAAAACGGTTATAGGCATTACGCCGTGTTATACTCCAAAAAAATAACGGCAGGTGAAAAATATGGCATTGCAAATTAAAAATATATGTAAAAGTTTTGGAACGGATATTATTCTTGAAAATATTAATATAAATGTTGCCGACGGCGAAAAAGCCGGACTTATAGGCGTAAACGGTGCGGGCAAAACAACCCTTCTTAAAATAATAGCGGGGGAGAGCGAATACGACAGCGGTTCGGTTATGAAAAGCAAAGACAGCCGCGTAGGTTTTTTACATCAAACAGATGATGTTTTGGAAAATAAAACCATATGGCAAACTATGGTTGATGTATTTTCGGATATTGTTGAGCTTGAAAAGGATATTCGCGCACTTGAAATTAAAATGAGCGATTTAAGCGCCGACAGCGAACAGCATAATCAAATAATGAAGTTGTATGCGGAAAAGAGCGAACAATTTGATAAAGCCGGCGGGTTTAAAATGCGCGCGCAGATAATGGGTGTTTTAAACGGTATGGGATTTGACGGTTTTGACCTTAACACTTATGTTATGAATTTAAGCGGGG
>USKN01000095.1 GCA_900555295.1 uncultured Eubacteriales bacterium | reverse complement strand
GTATTTGCTGTCGTAAAGTTTTAAAAATCTTTCAATGTTTTTCTTGTTTGTAATAATACGCGGAAGTCCGAATATTGGCCAGGGCGGATCGTCGGGGTGAATTGCCATTTTTATTTTAACCTCTTCGGCAACCTTTATAACACGGTCAAGAAAATATTTTAAATTATTCCATAAATCCTCTTCACTTATGTTTTTATATGCCTCTAACAGAGCTTTCATAGAGTCTTTTGTGTAACTTGAATCCCAACCGGGCAATTCAAGCTCGCCCTTTAAAGGATCCATTTTTTGCACGGTTTCTTCTTTATATATAAGAGCATTTGAACCGTCGGGTAAAATATGGTTAAGCTCCGAACGAGTCCAATCAAACACCGGCATAAAATTGTAACAAACACAGTCAACACCCGCTTTTGCAAGGTTTTTAAGCGTTGTGCAATAGTTTTCTATGTATTCGTCGCGTTTGCCTACCCCCATTTTTATATCTTCGTGAACGGGAACACTCTCAATAACGCTTAATTCAAATCCTGCGTCATTTACCTCTTTTTTTAACGCCTCAATTCTTTCGTATTCCCAAACTTCGCCTACCGGCACATCATAAATTGCGGTTACAATACCCTCAACCCCGGGTATTTGACGAATTTTTTCAAGTGTTACGGGATCATCTTTACCGTACCATCTGAATGTCATTTTCATAATTTTACGCACCTCCGTTTTAATACTTATAAAGTTATTATATAGCCGTTTTATTAATCTTTCTATATAAATATTACCATAAACATTGCAATTATTATCTTTTTGTGTTATAATTTGTGTGGGTGATACATATGAATAACTTTACTGTTCAATATAATATTGATAAAAGCAAAATTATAAATAAATTTAAACTTCATAATCATAACGGTATAGAAGTTTTTATGTTTATAGACGGCGATGCCGATTATATAGTTGAGGGTACTGTATATCACCTTGAACCGTACGATATTATTATACTCCGCCCCGATGAAATGCACCGTGCATTCAGAAAAAGCGAGGCGGTTTTTACTCGTATGGTTTTAAACGTAGACTCCGATTTTTTTAAAAGTTACAACATTACACAGTATTTAAAAAAATTTACGCAATACGAACCCGGAAAAAACAACAAAATACCCGCCGAGGCAGTAAAACAAAGCGGTCTTTACGATTGTTATATGCGTATTAAAAAATACAGCGATAATTTTAAAAACCTGTCATTGCCCGTTATAGGAGCCGTAGTATGCGAAATGCTATGTATAATAAGTACACTCGATATATGCCCCGAACTTGTCGACAGCACATCAAAAGTAAGTGCAATTGTAAAATATATAAACAACAACTTTAAAAATCAAATAACACTTAATTCCATATCATCAACTCTTTTTATTTCAAAAACACATATGTGCAGAATTTTTAAAAAAGCAACGGGTTATACAATTAACTCGTACATAAACCATAAGCGTCTGATTTATGTATCCGAATTATGCCGTAAAGGCGAAAATATAGGAATGGCGTGTATAGAGGCGGGGTTTAACAGCTATGCCAATTTTTATAAAACATATGTAAAAGAAACGCATACATCACCCGGTAAAGGATTAAAAATATAAAAAATAACCAATTCTTACAATTACCGTTTTTACTCGGCATTTGCAAGAATTGGTTTTTTAGCATTATTTTATTTTGCTTTTATCCGCAATAGGTTTAAGCGGTTGAGTATTGCTTAATATAAATACTTTTACTTGGTCAGCATCGTTTGGTGCGTATTTTTCAAATTCTTTAACGTTAATTTCAGTTTGAGGTGCCAAAATAAACGTATCTTTTATATCCGACCATATCATTTTACCGTTTTTGTAACCTGCAACAAATACCTTAACATACGTATCGGCTCCCTCACTTGCCGTAACCGTTACAACCTCCCCGTCTGTCTTTGACGAATATTCAGGTACATAATTTAAATGCACGGTAGCTTCTCTTATAGAGCTGTTTCCCCACGAGCGTCCGTAAACGTTTTTCCATTCTTGTTCCGTTCCGCCAAAATACACATCTTTAATATTCATAGAGTCGGTAAATGTGTAACTGTCAATATTATCTTTAACCGCTTTGGGTATTGTAATTGAAGTTAAATTTTCACATTTGCCAAATACTTGATACCCTAAATATTGCAAACTTTCTGGAAGAATTACTTTTTCAAAATCGGATTTATAAAAGACCGCTTGTGAAAATGATTTAACACCTGCCGGAACAGCGTATATTTTAGTATTTGGCTTTCTTGCATATAATACCATTTGCATATTGCGTTTGTCTATGAGCGCATTATTTTCAAGATAATAGTTATTGTTTTGTGTTCCCACCGTAACATCATTTATACTGTAGCAATATTCAAATGCATTTGAGCATACTTCCATATTATTTGGAATATTAATTTTTTCCAAAAGCGAGCAAAAACGAAAAGTATTACTTAACTCCTTAACAGAATCGGGAATGTGTATTTCTTTAAGTGAATTACAACCCTCAAATGTATTATCAAGTTTTTCTACACCGTCGGGAATATTAATCTTTTCCAAGTTTGTACAACCGTAAAACACTCTAAAGTCTATTTGATTTACGGCATTTCCCATTTTAACTTCTTTTATGGAGCCATTATATATAAATGCCGCGTGTTCCAATGTTGTTATATTCTCGGGCAGCACCAATGTGCCGGTAATATTACATTTTTCAAAAGCACTGTCGGCAATAGTTGTTAATCCCGTCCCGAATGTTACATTTTTAAGCGATGAGCAGTTGCTGAACACTCCTTTTTCCATTACTTTAACACTGTCGGGAATTTCCACACCGGGCAAATTTTCACATTCGTAAAAAGCATATTCGCAAATTTGCGATACATTTTTGCCTATTACAACTTTATTTGCCGCACTGCATCCCCAAAATGCATATTTTTCTATTTTTTCAACCAAATCTGGAATTATTATTTCTTTTAAATTTTTACACTTCCAAAAAGCATACTCCCCTATTGTATTTGTGCTTTTTGACATATGTACGTATTCAAGATTTTCACAATAGTTAAAAGCATATCTTCCGATTTGAAGAACCCTATCCGGAATTGTTACATTTTGAATTGCCTTAACTTTTGAAAAAGCACTGTTTGATATTTCGGTAACCGTATCGGGAACAGTGTAATTTGTGTCAGCCTTTGCTATCGGATATCGAATTAAGGTTGTTTTTTCTTTATTAAACAGTACTCCGTCCTTGGAACTGAAATACTGGTTATTTTCGCTTACAGTTATATTTACAAGAGTTTTACTGCTTAAAATATTGTTGTTCTCAAAATTGTTTATATTGCCTCCCACAAAAAAATCCGTAATGGCATTACAGTTGTCAAAAGCACTGCTCGACAGATTTTCAACCGTATCGGGTATTACCACTTCTTTAATAAGCGGACAACTACCGAATGCAGACATTCCAATAGATACAAGTCCGTTTGAAAAGTTTACTTTTTCAAGCAATGAACATCTGAAAAACGAATAATCACCAATGCTTTTTACACTTGACGGAAAAGTTACGCTTTTAATATTTGTATTGTCAAATGCATAATTTGAAACGTTTACGGTACCGTCTTTTATAACAATATCTTCACTGTCCGTTCCCTGTTTATATTTATACAAAGCATTTCCAATGTATATAATACCGTTTGGCAGGTTATTTTCCCACTTCGTTTTATAAAATGCTTTTTCACCGACAATATTTACATTTTTATACCCTGTTACGGTTTCAAGATTTTCGTCACCGCCAAATGCATTGGCTCCGATTTCGTTTACCGAATCGGGGATTGTTACCGCACTTATTGATTTATTATTTATAAACGCATTGCTTGCAATTCGTTTTGTGCCGTCTTTTATTTGTATATTTTCATTTTCGGCTGAAACGGATTTGTAAAGGTAAAGCGTTTTACCCAAATACAATGCTCCCTCTTTCCACTTTGACGCAACGGGAACATAATAAAACGCATTATCGCCGACATAATCAACAGTTTCGGGAACAGTTATATCAAGAAATAAGTCGCTTGCGAATGCCGACACACCTATATAATTAACATTATTGGGTATATTAATGCTTTTCATATTGCTGCAATACGAAAACGAACAATTTTCTATTCGTTCCATAGTTTCGGGCAATGTAACCTTTTTTATTTGACTGCAATTATTAAACGCATATGCACCAACCGTTGTTATGCCCTCTCCTATAACAACTTCCGTTATGTTGGACGTTTGCTGCATTTTATTCCAAGGTGCAATTTCACCGGCATAATCGCGGTATGCGTAATTGTACATTGCGCCCTTTCCGGTTAATGTTAATACACCATCGGAGTTAAGCTCCCATATTATGTTTTCGCCGCACGTTCCGCTTATGCTCTCCCCATCTGCATATGCCAAAGGCGGCATTGCCGAAATAATTACCGAAAATACTGTAATTATTGCAAAAAAACTTGTTTTAAACTTTTGTATCATATTAATCCCCCTCAAAAAACAATTCTTTTTTAAAGTTTACCATAAATTGAATTATATGTAAATTATGTTTTTAAAATAAGTTGGCATTTTATTAAAATTTGCATATTTTTTTCGTGTTAACACTTATTATTTGTGCTGTTTTACGACTTATTTTAATAAATTTGTTTTTTGGAAGAATAAATTGTTTATACGTTTATATTTTGCATTTTATTTCGTCAATAACCGCCAGCGCACAGCGTATTCCGTCAACCGCGGCAGACACTATGCCGCCTGCATAGCCTGCTCCCTCACCGCAGGGATATAAACCGTAAACACTGCTCATAAGTTTATCGTTTCGTACAATTCTTACGGGTGATGACGTTCTCGTTTCGGGTGCTGTTATAACCGCATCCGCCATATTAAAACACTTAATACGTTCGCTGAACGCATATGACGCCTGCTTCATAGCGTCGGTAACAAATTTTGGCAAAAGCGTATTTATGTCGGCACATTTTACACCGGGTAAGTATGTTGGCGTAACATCCGTAAACAAGCCGTCGGATACACGTCCGTTTAAAAAATCTCCAAACTTTTGGCAAGGCGCGCTGTAATCTTCTCCGCCCATTTTATACGCTTTTTGTTCTATCATTTTTTGAAACTCAATTCCGTCAAATGTTTTACTGCCAAAATCTTTTGGCGTAACGCTTACCAAAAATGCCGAGTTAGAGTTAAGCCCGCTCCGTGCGTGATAGCTCATACCGTTTGTTACAACTCCGCCAGCCTCACTTGCGGCGCCTATAACCGAACCGCCGGGACACATACAAAAAGTGTATACTCCTCTGCCGTCTTTTAAATGGTGCGATAGTTTATAGTCGGCCGCGCCGAGCAATTTATCATCGGCATACTTTCCGTATCTGTCCTCGTCTATCAATCGTTGAGGGTGTTCTATTCTCACCCCAACCGAAAATGCTTTGGGAATAATATTTATACCGTTATTAAAAAGCATTTTAAAAGTATCGCGGGAGCTGTGACCTATTGCAAAAATTGCATAATCGGTATCGTATTGGCAATCGTTTGTTATAACCCTGCTTATTTTTCCGTTTTTAACTTTAATATCGGTTACCTTGCTGTCAAACACAACAGTTGCGCCTTTGGATATAATAAACTTGCGAATATTTGTAATTATATCACCCAAAAGGTCTGTTCCGATATGCGGTTTACCGTCGTATAAAATGTCTTTTGGCGCACCGTTGTCAACAAATATATTTAAAACCTCGTTACACAACGGGTTATTAACTTGTGTTGTAAGCTTTCCGTCCGAAAAAGTACCTGCTCCTCCCTCGCCGAATTGTACATTCGATTCGGTATCCAAAATGCGCATCAGCTGAAACTTTCGTACACTTTCCCTGCGTGACCGCATATCTTTGCCTCGTTCAAGCACTATAGGGTTTAACCCTGCCCGAGCAAGAACGTACGCACAAAAAAGCCCTGCGGGACCGCTTCCTATAATTACGGGACGTTTACTGTACTGTGCATTTGGTATATTAAGTCTTTTGTCTATAGTAAAATCACCTGTTTCGGATATTTCCACACTGTATACAAAACGTACGTTTTCTTTTCGCGCGTCAATCGATTTTTTTCTTATTTTACAATTTATGCCGAATTTACAGTCAAAATTTTTGCCGTATGCCTTTTTTACAGCTCTTTTTAAATCGTCGTCGCTGTGGTGTATCGGCAGTTTTATATCGTTAATTATCATTTTTTATCACCTGTTTCAACACGCAGAATATCATATTGGTGAACTTCACGCTCAATTTTTAATCTAACCTCCATTTGTGCGTGCGGTGCGGATGATATAGGCTCACCTTCCGAATTATACATCTCATTGACGGTAAATTCAAAATCATCACCGTCCGCGCTCAATACTTCAAGCGTATCGCCCTTTAAAAATTTGTTTCGCTGTTCCAACACGGCAATTTTTGTTTGTTTGTCGTACGATTTAACAACCGCCGCAATCATATAATCCTGTATATATGTGTTGCTTGTGTAAAGCTGTTCGTTACCGTCGGGCTTGCCAAAGAAAAATCCTGTTGTGTATTCTCTGTGGCTTACCTTTTTTAAGCTGTCGGATATCGCTGCGTTAAGCTTGTACTCCGTACCGTTTTTAAGACTGTCAAAATACGCGTCAATAGCTTTTCGATATGCTTTAACTACTGTTGCAACATACAATTCATTTTTAACTCTGCCCTCAATTTTAAAGCTGTCAATACCTGCCTTTATTAATTCAGGAATATGGTTTATCATACATAAATCTTTTGAGTTGTATATAAATGTTCCTCTGTCATTTTCAAAAACAGGCATATATTCGCCCGGCCTTTTTTCTTCCATAAGGTAGTATTTCCAACGGCACGGATGCGTACAAGCCCCTTTGTTTGCGTCACGCTGCGTCAAAAAATTACTTAAAAGACATCTGCCCGAATATGAAATACACATTGCCCCGTGAACAAAAGTCTCAAGTTCGCAGTCATTATCGAGTTTTTCGCGAATTTCGCTTATTTCGTTAAGCGACAGGTCACGTGCCAAAATAATACGTTTTGCACCGAGTTTATGCCAAACGGAGGCACTCATATAATTTGTATTGTTAGCCTGTGTGCTTATATGAATATCTATATCGTGAAGTTCTTCCTTGGCAATTGTGAACATTCCCGGATCAGATATAATAACTGCATCTGGCTTTATAACATCAAGCTCCTTAAAATATTCCCTTGCTCCGTCAAGGTCATAGTTATGTGCAAGTATATTAGCTGTAACATACACCTTAACATCTCTTTCGTGGGCAAATTTAATTCCTTCTACCATATCCTCTTTTGAGAAATTCTTAGCCTTAGCTCTTAAGCCAAAAGCCTCTCCACCGATATATACTGCATCAGCACCAAATATAACTGC
>USKN01000094.1 GCA_900555295.1 uncultured Eubacteriales bacterium | reverse complement strand
TTCCTTGCAGGTCCAACAGACGCAACAAACAAGCTATGGGGTAAACTTCAAGAGCTTCAGAAGCAAGAAAGAGCTAAGGGCGGCGTACTTGATATGGATACGTCGGTTATTTCAACAATCATTTCACACGGACCGGGATATCTTGATAAAGATAAAGAAAAAATTGTAGGATTTCAAACCGATAAGCCCTTTAAAAGATCACTTCAGCCAAACGGCGGTATAAGAATGTCTGTAAAAGCGTGCAAGGATAACGGATATGAAGTTGACCCTCATATTGTTGATTTTTACACAAATTATCGCAAAACGCACAACGCCGGTGTATTTGATGTTTATACACCCGAAATGCGTTTGTGCCGTTCAAATCATATTATAACAGGTTTGCCCGACGCATACGGCAGAGGCAGAATAATAGGCGACTACAGACGTGTGGCTCTTTACGGCGTTGACAGACTTATAGAAGATAAAGAACGTCAAAAAGAATTTTCGGGCAAAACAATGGTTCCCGATAACATAAGAGACCGTGAGGAGTTTTCGGAACAAATAGTTGCTCTTAAAATGCTTAAACAGCTCGCCGAAATATACGGTTATGATATTTCAAAGCCCGCAACAAACACAAAAGAGGCAATTCAGGCGCTTTATTTTGCATATCTTGCGGCAGTTAAAGAACAAAACGGTGCCGCAATGAGTTTGGGCAGAACATCAACATTTCTTGATGTATATGCACAAAGAGATTTGGCGGAAGGCACGTTTACCGAACAGGAAATACAGGAGTTTGTAGACCAATTTATTATGAAATTGCGTCTTGTAAAATTTGCAAGAACCCCCGAATACAATCAAATTTTTGCCGGCGACCCGACGTGGGTAACGGAATCAATAGGCGGTATGGGTGTAGACGGCAGACATATGGTTACAAAAATGTCGTACAGATATTTAAATACACTTAATAATATAGGCACGGCACCCGAACCTAATTTAACTGTTTTATGGTCAACACGCTTGCCCGAGAATTTTAAAAAGTTTTGCGCAAGTATTTCTATAAAACATTCGGCAATTCAGTACGAAAATGATGACCTTATGCGTATTTATCACGGTGATGATTATGCTATTGCGTGCTGTGTGTCATCTATGCGTGTGGGTAAAGAAATGCAATTTTTCGGTGCAAGAGCCAACCTTGCAAAATGCTTGCTCTATGCAATAAACGGTGGTATAGATGAAATAAGCGGCGTGCAGGTAGGCCCCAAATACAGAATGTGCGAGGGCGAATACCTTGATTATGATGATGTTATGGACAAGTTCGGCGATATGATGAGATGGCTTGCCGGAGTATATGTTAACACACTTAACATAATTCATTATATGCACGATAAGTATTGCTATGAGCGTTTGCAAATGGCACTTCACGATAAAAATGTTCACAGATGGTTTGCAACGGGTATTGCAGGTCTTTCTGTTGCGGCCGACTCACTTTCGGCTATTAAGTATGCAAAAGTAAAACCGATACGTGACGAAAACGGTATTGCGGTTGATTTTGAAGTAGTGGGAGATTTCCCCAAATACGGAAATGACGACGACAGAGTTGACAGTATAGCAAATGAAATAGTAACAAAATTTGTTAAGTATCTGCGTGAAAACAAAACTTACCGTAAAAGTGTTGTTACAACATCTGTTCTTACCATTACATCAAATGTAACATACGGTAAAAACACAGGTTCAACTCCCGACGGACGTAAAAGAGGCGAAGCTTTTGCACCGGGAGCAAACCCAATGCACGGACGTGACAAAAACGGTGCGGTTGCATCGCTTGCGTCAGTTGCAAAAATAGACTTTAAATATGCACAGGACGGTATATCCGATACATTTTCAATTGTACCGGCGGCTCTCGGAAGAGACGATACTTCAAGACGTGACAATCTTGTGGCTCTTATTGACGGTTATGCCGAAAAGAGAGGACATCACTTAAATGTAAACGTATTTAGCAGAGATATTCTTATAGACGCTCAAAAGCACCCCGAACTTTATCCGCAGCTTACAATAAGGGTATCGGGATATGCGGTAAACTTTGTAAAGCTTACACGCGAACAGCAAGACGAAGTTATATCGCGTACTTTCCACGAAAGTATGTAATTAAAAAAACAAGGAGTGACGCAATATGACAGGAAGAATACACTCCGTTGAAACATTTGGAGCGGTTGACGGACCCGGTGTAAGATATGTTGTTTTTTTTCAGGGTTGCCCTATGAAATGCCTTTATTGCCATAACCCCGACACACAGTGCACAGACGGCGCAGCGGAATTGACGGTTGATAAAGTACTTGAAAAACTTTTGCGCAACAAAAGCTTTTATACAACAGGCGGAATAACGGCAACGGGCGGCGAACCGCTTATGCAGATTGAATTTTTGACGCAGCTTTTTAAAGCTGCGTCAAATTACAATATCCACACTTGTTTGGATACATCGGGAATTGTATTTTGCAAAGACGATATAAATACTGTAAAGCTTTTTGACGAGCTTATAAAATATACCAATCTTGTAATGCTTGACATAAAACATATAAATGATAAAAAACACATATCACTTACGGGACACTCAAACAAAAATGTGTTGGATTTTGCAAAATATCTTAACGAACATAATATTCCCGTATGGATAAGGCACGTTGTTGTGCCGGGAATTACCACCGATACTGAAGATATTGAACAATTGGCGGAGTTTTTAAACGGACTGAATAATGTTGAAAAAATCGAATTTTTGCCTTATCATTCTCTTGCACGCAGTAAGTACGAACAACTTGGCCGCAAATATCCTCTTGATGGTGTAAAAGACGCCGACGCATCCGATGTTGAATTTGTAAAAAGTGTTTTTAACAGAAAATATAAAAAATAAAAATGTAAGCGGATAAAAAGATAAAATGCAAAAAAGTTGCAAAAGTTTGTAAAAATAATGTAAAATCAATTAAAAAATATTGACTTTGGCGCCATAAAATCTTATAATTATATACAGCAGTAATTTTTTGTACGGAGGAATAATTATGATTAGATTTTTTAAAGGCGCCAAAGCGGTTTTTTTATGCCTTGCCGTTATACTTGTTACAATTGCATCGGGATGCGGCGGTAAAGACAACGGATCGGTAAATGTGCCGAATACGCAAAATACACATTACGAACAGCCCGAAAAGGTTGTAAGCTTGGCACTCGATAAATTAAAAAAAGGCTCGTATGACACAGCTTTTATTTTTGACGGAGAACGCTTTGGTGATACAATCAACCGCGGATTGTACTCAATTGTTTTTAAAAACTTTGATTATAAAATTTTATCGCAAACCGAAAATGCCGACGGTACGGCAATTGTAACGGTTGAAATAGCAAATTTGGATTTTTCGAATATTGTTAAGGATTTTTCAAAACTTAATGTAGATAAAAAGCAACTTTCTCAAATGACGGTTAAAGATAAAGAGAATATTGTTATTGGGCAGTTAAATAAGGTTACAAAAACTTTTTCAACAACACTTGATATAAAACTTGTTAAAGGAAAAAAACATTATCAAATTTTAAATAAAGCTGATATGTATACAGCGTCATCGGGACATTTTTTAAACGGTGAATATCCGTCCGCACAAATTAACGGCGAAAATGACCCCCAAATAACAGATGAACCAAAAAGCAAAGACAAATCCGAAACAAACACAGGCTCCGATTTGGGCGGTCCCAGAAGTACATTGAGCGAAGAGGCCGATACAACCGAAACAGACAACAGCTCCGATGAAAACAATAACAATTAATATATAATTTAACGAGGGATAAAAATGAGAATAGTAATAAAAGTAGGTACATCGACTCTTGCTCACTCAACAGGGTGCATTAATATACGCCGGGTCGAAAAATTGTGCAAGGTTTTAAGCGATTTAAAAAATAACGGCGATGAAATAATTTTGGTATCGTCGGGCGCTATAGGTATGGGCGTAGGAAAACTTTCGCTTAAAGGACGACCGTCGGATATGCCTACAAAACAGGCGGCGGCGGCAGTAGGACAGTGTGAGCTTATGTATATATACGATAAGCTCTTTGGTGAATATAATCATACGGTTGCTCAAATATTGCTTACGGGTTCCGATTTAAAAAACAAAGAAAGATACCGTAATTTTAAAAATACGGCCGTAAGACTTTTAGAGCTTGGCGCATTGCCAGTAATTAATGAAAACGATACCGTTGCCACCGAAGAAATTGTAATAGGCGATAACGATACTCTTGCCGCAATTGTATCGGTTGGAATACACGCCGATTTACTTGTGCTTTTGTCGGATATTGACGGTTTGTACACGGATGATCCGCATATTAACCCAAATGCATCGCTTATTGAGGTTGTAGACGATTTAAACGAATCGATTATGAGCCTTGGCGGTTCAAAAGGAACCGATTTGGGTACGGGCGGAATGAAAACAAAACTTGAAGCGGCAAAAATATGCACGGACGCAGGCTGTGAAATGATAATTGCCAACGGCGAAAATCCGTATATCTTATATAATATTGCCGACGGTAAATCTGCCGGAACAAAATTTATACCCAAGAAGGTGAAATAAAATATGACAACCGAAGAAATATTAAAAAGGGCAAAAAATGCCAAGAATAAAGTGTGTGCATACACAACCGAAATAAAAAACAATGCGCTTTTGCAGGCGGCAAAGTACATCGAACTCAATGCCGGCAAAATACTTAAAGAAAACGAAACGGATATTTTAAATGCAAAGGGTAAAATATCCGATGTTATGATTGATAGGTTAAAACTTGATAATTCACGTATAAAAGCAATGGCCGACGGTATAAGAGAGGTTGTAAAACTCAGTGACCCGGTTGGCAGAATTATCGATGAGGTTAAACGCCCCAACGGACTTGTTATAAAAAAAGTATCAGTTCCATTGGGCGTTGTTGCCGTTATATATGAAAGCCGTCCCAATGTAACAAGCGATGCAGCGGCACTTATAATAAAAAGCGGAAACGTATGTATTTTAAAAAGCGGCAGCGATGCATATAAAACATCAAAAGCAATTGTTGAGGCAATGAAACAAGGTTTTGCGGAGGCGGGAGCCGACCCTGACCTTGTAAACATTATAGACGATACAACACGTGATGGCTCAAACAAACTTATGAAGGCGGACGAATATATAGACCTTTTAATTCCGCGCGGCGGAGCGGGGCTTATTAAAGCGTGTGTTGAAAATGCAAGCGTTCCTTGTATACAAACAGGTACGGGAATTTGCCATATTTATATTGACGAATTTGCCGATATTGACAAGGCTCTTGATATTGTGGAAAATGCAAAGGCAAGCAGACCGTCAGTATGCAATGCGGCGGAAGTATGCCTTGTAAACGAAAAAATTGCGAAAAAAATTTTGCCGTTGCTTAAAAACAGACTTACAACTCAACGTATTGCAAAAGGTCAAAATGAAGTAAAACTTATATGCGATGAAAAAAGCTATGCTGTTATAGGCGGTACACGTGCGGGCGATAAAGACTATGATACTGAATTTTTAGATTATATTCTTGCGGTTAAAGTTGTTAAAAATGTGACAGACGCTGTTGAGCATATTTTAAAACATTCAACAATGCACAGTGAAGCAATTGTTACCGAAAATAAAGATAATGCGGAGTATTTTTGCAAATTTACCGACAGTGCCGCGGTTTATGTAAACGCGTCAACGCGCTTTACGGACGGCGGAGAGTTTGGGCTTGGCTGTGAAATAGGAATTTCAACTCAAAAGCTCCACGCACGCGGGCCTATGGGATTGTGCGAACTTAACACATATAAATATATAGTAAAAGGAAACGGACAAATAAGATAAGGAGATTATTACAAATGAAGTATAAATACGGTTTTATAGGGTGCGGTAATATGGGTTCGGCTTTGATTGCGGCAATATCAAAAAGCTTAACGCCGAATTGTGTTGCTGTTTGCGACCAAAATGCAGATAAAGCAAAAAGTATATCTCAAAAATTCGGGTTTGATGTTTTAAATGTTCAGGATATTGCGTCAAACTGCGAATACATAGTAATCGGAGTAAAACCGCAGGCGCTTAACACGCTTTTCGGTCAAATAGGAAGTATTTTAAGAGAACGCAAAAAAAACGGACTTAGATTTACTGTTGTTACAATGGCTGCAGGTATTTCAATACAAAAAATTATTAATACCGCAGAATGTAAAATGCCTGTAATAAGAATAATGCCGAATACTCCCTGTGCGGTTGGTTCGGGTATGATTTTATATTGCAGTAATATGGAATGTGAAAGGGAAGATGTTGAAACATTTGTTTCGGATATGAAATTTGCCGGACATTTTGATTTGGTTGAAGAAAATCAAATTGACGAAGGAAGCGCAATATCCGGCTGCGGACCTGCATTTGTTTATATGTTTGCCCAAGCTCTTGCTGACGGTGGAGTAAGATGCGGTCTGCCGCGCGATAAAGCATTAATGTATGCCTGTCATCTTTTGGAGGGTTCCGCCCAAATGCTTATTCAAAGCGGAAAGCACCCCGAACAGTTAAGGGATGATGTTTTAAGCCCTGCAGGTACCACGATTGAGGGGGTTGCCGTTTTGGAAAAAAACGGTTTTCGTTCGTCTGTATCGGAAGCGGTATATGCGGCATACAAACGTACCGAAGAATTAGGTAAAAAATAAGGAGCGTGTACAAAATGCAGTATAAAAAATTTGATAATGTTATTGTTGCGCGAATTGATAAGGGCGAAGAGATTGTGGACTCTGTTAAAAAAATAGCCGTATCCGAAAATATAAAAACAGCCTCAATAAATGCACTCGGTGCAACAAACAATTTTACTGTGGGTGTGCTCAATACAAGCGAAAAAAAGTATTATTCAAACACATTTAAAGGTGATTTTGAAATTGTATCGCTTACGGGAACAATCACTTCTATGAACAATGATGTATATACGCATATTCATATGAGCGCGGGCAATGACAAGGGAGAAGTTTTTGGCGGTCACTTAAACAAAGCCTATGTAAGCGCAACCTGTGAAATGATAATTACCGTTATAAATGGTGAGGTTGGAAGAAGGTTTGATGATGATACGGGATTGAACTTGTTTGATTTTTCACGGAAATGATGTACTTTGGCGGTGTGTAAAAAATATGAACAATGATACGGTTTTATGCCTATTAACAGGGAAAAATATAAGTATTGATGATTGTATGGAAAATAGAGAAGTTAAAGAGAATTTTATTCCGCCTAAATACAAGAAAAAGGAAAATTGGAAAGAAATTTGCAAAAATTGTAGGTATCATAATTATTAAAGCATTTACATTAATGTGTAAGTGCTTTTTTCATAAAAATGGCGGTATTAACAACGGGCGAAACAAATTAACCATATATTTGCCGAAAATAGTGGTTTTAAGGTGAAATAATTTGCTTGACACAAATTGAGAAATAGAGAGCTTAAACTCTCTGTGAAATAAAATAAATCCACACGCTTAAGGCGTATTTCACATTGCATAGCAATA
>USKN01000093.1 GCA_900555295.1 uncultured Eubacteriales bacterium | reverse complement strand
TCTCACTTACACCGGTATATCGGTATTTTCTTGCTTTATGCGGTCTGTGCATTTTTCTACAGCCCTTTTTTTGCGTTTATTTGCAATTATAATATTATCAACAAACGCACAATAACCGCCTCTGGCACAGGCAGCTATTGTTAATATAGTTTGCTTTGTGGCATAACCGTTTGAGGTGTTGCCATTTTCTATTATCATTATACGCCTGTTTTATAGTTTTGTTAATGCCTTTTTACGAAAAATGACAAATTGACGTGTTCAATTATCACCCGGCATTGACAATTGAACACAATTTCAACATAATTTTTCCAACACCCTTGCATATTACGTTAATATGGTATATAATTATTACAGTACATAAATTCTAATAAATTAACGTAAAAAATAAAAGGAGGAATTATTGTGTTGAAAAAAATTTTAACAGCAGTGCTTTGCACATTTATTATGCTTTGTGCTACTGTTGCGTATGCGGCCGACATTAAGGCGGGCGATACCGCCTATGTTACATACGGTGGCACCGTAAACGTTACAAAAAACCCCACATATTCGGGAGCTGTAAGTACGGTAAGCAAAGGAGCCAGAGTTACAATTTTGGAGCCTAATGTGGTTGGAGAGGATAACAGAAAATTCCATAAAGTTCAGCTTTCCGACGGCACAATCGGATATATCCTTGCATATGAAACTGCACGGGAAACAAAACCGATACTTGAAGCTGCCGAAACTGCCGAAAAGGAGTTAAACAAACAGTGGGCGTCATCAGATACCGACAAGTATCAGCACGCAATAGAGATGACATTTCTTTCAGATTACATCTACGGTGGAAGTAAAACAACCGAGGGCACCGAAAGAAATTTTTATGCTAAAGTACCTAAAGAATGGGTAAGACACGACCGCCCCGCGTCGTTGCCGCTTGTTGGTATGGCAATTTTACATATAGGCGATGAGGGCAAATTCGGCTCGGTAAAAGCCTCGTTCTACCCCGGTACTCCGCCGATTAACTATCATATCAGAAGACTTGACGAACTCAAAGAAATAGGATACGATCCCCCGTTTGCCGATTGGACCAGAACTGATGCGTTTGCAAACACTGCGTTTTATGCCGCAACAACGAGCGAATTTGAAGTTGTTGCCTATAACGAGGATTGGGTTGCCGTATGGAGTGAGGGCGGTGTTGACGAATCGCGCGGTACAATAAGACAGTGCGGTGAGAAAGACGGTACCGCTTTTACAAGCTGGAAACCCGGTGTATATTTCTTCCCGAGAAAAAATTGTTATATTTTAGATATTAACAATCAAGTATCAACGGCTCCGAAAATTGACGCGGTAGGTAAGGCAACAGGTCTTTTGCTGGTTAAAACCACTCCCGACGATAAAGATTATGTAAAATCGGGCGTTTATAAAATTAATCAGTCACTTCAGATTGTAGACGCAAATCCTAAGAACGGTCATTACAAGATTTACTATAAAAAAGGTCTTTATTATGTTGACACAAAGTATGTGAATGTTCAGCGCTCAAACATCGAAAAACCGAGAACTCAATACAAAGCAATAGCGGCTGTGGACTGTAATATTTCCGATGGCTCAACGGTTACGGGTTCGGTAAAAAAAGGCGCGGCAATCGATGTTATTGAGAAAGACTATGACGGTACAAATTCAAAAATTTGGTTCAACTCAAAAGAATGTTCCATTCCTACAAGCAATCTTGATGAATTTACCGAAACACTGTCTGCGGCAGACACGGCAGCACTCGGCGCACCTATCGGTGTTTTGTCTGTAGATACGCCTTGGGGCGAATTGGGTGCACTTACTTATTCTGCCGAAGGACTTGCAAAGCTTAAACAGTACCGTTTCGGATATATTAATGTTGATGAGAATATGAGCCTGGAGTATGGTAAATGGGTTCTTTCAAACAACGGTGATATTAACAGAATAACAGATAAAGAATGGGTAAATGTATATGGTATTGAAGAGTTTTCGTTTGACCGTGACGCAGATATGAGAGATATTCCCGGAATAGACCCTGACGATATAGAACCTTGGATTATAACAGGAAAAATTTATACTATTTACTATAACGGAGAAATTCGTTATTTGGTTCACGAGGATGATATGCACGATTCATTTACCTATTATCCCGGAAACGGATTCAGCAAAAACTCTGTTGCAAAAACGCAGACTGTTTGCCTGGACAGCCGTAAATATAACACTGTAGCATATAACATTGATGATAACAACTACTTTAAGTTAAGAGATATTGCAAAAATTCTTGACGGAACAATTAAAACTTTTGACATTAAGTACGACGGTGCAACAAATTCTATTGATATGTTGAGCTTTTATGATTACACACCGGTTGGCGGTGAATTAACACCGGGTGATGGCGTTGAAAGAACAGCTTTTTCATCATCGGTATTTTTAACGCTTGACGGTGTGCCGATTAAGGCAACTTGCTATAATATTGCAGACAACAATTATTTTAGACTCCGCGATATTACAGACGCATTGGATTGCCGCGTTGAGTGGGACGAAAAAACTAAAATGATTTGGGTTATTCCCGCAAGAACAGCATATGACGATCCTGATGAGATTGTTGGCTGATTTTTAAATATATTAAAATATTGTATAAAAATGAGGGTGTAGCAAAACGAAAGCGTTTTTCTACACCCTCTTTTAGTGGCTTTAGAAAAATAGTGCTTTATGCGGTCTGTGCATTTTGCTAAAGCCCCATAAGTTATTATAAACAAATTGGTTTGTTTATTTACCGCTCTTATTTTTAAGACTTAAAAATATGCCGAGCGCAATGGAAAGCGCAGCCGCCATTACCACCTGGTATTCCGGCGGGAGCATAAATGTTATTGTATGCGCCGGAATCCAGAATATGGGTATTGTTTTAAACAGCGTAAAGTTTACAAACTGTTTCCAATCGATAGCGCTTAATATATCGTTTATTTTGCGCGGTTTGTTTTGTGCCATAAGGCTTATCCACATATCGGTGCATTTATGGAATGCCATAAATACGGGGCCGAACGTTAAATTCATTATTGCGCTTGTGTAAAAAGCTTTTAAAATTGCAACGTCTTTTCCGTACAGTACGCCGCTTTGCGTAATTGTCGCAACACCGCCCGAGTATATTTTCATCATAAATGTTATTGCAATACCTATTATTCCCCATATAAACGCACGCAGTGCAAGGCGGGGAGGTGTGTTCCATTTGTTTGTGCTTATGCGTATTGCAATAAGCTCGCCCGCTGTTGCAAGAATACCGAATTTAAAAAATCCCATAATAAATGCGTGGTTTGCCGACAGGCTTTTAAAAACCTGCCTTGACGGCGGTACTATAAGTATTACCGCAAACAGCGCTATTGCGCATATTGTGCTTATACACGCAAATATACCTTTTTTGTTCATTTTATTTATCCTCCGTAATAGATTTTAAAACTTCGCCGAGTATTTTTATTCCTTCAACTATTTTTTCGTCCGTCATTGTTGAATAATTAAGTCTGAAACACGAACAGGGTTTTTCCATATCAACCATAAATGTACTTCCCGGTACAAATACAACTTTTTTTTCGGTACTCTTTTTTGCAACCTCCAAAGTGTCGTAATTTCCGCCCATATCACACCATATAAACAATCCGCCTTTGGGGTTTGTGTGGGTTACGGTTTTTGGGAAATACTTTTCGATTGCGTCTATCATTGTTTTGCATTTGTGTGCATATAATTTTCTGTTTTCAGCAATATAATCGTCTAAATTATAATTTGTAATAAACTCGTATACCAAAAGCTGGGGCAGCATACTTGTATGTACATCGCTTATTTGCTTTGCAACCACTACTTTTGATATAATCTCGCTTGGCGCAATTGTAAATCCAACGCGCAGTCCGGGCGCTATTACCTTTGAAAACGAACCGCAGTATGCCACAATGCCGTCGGTATCCATAGATTTTATTGTGGGGATTTTTACCCCGTCAAACGTAAGCTCGCCGTACGGGTTATCCTCTATAATAAGAATGTTGTTTTGTTTGCATATTCGGTATACTTCTTTGCGCTTTTCAAGGCTCATTGTATTGCCCGACGGGTTTTGAAATGTTGGTATTACATAAAGCATTTTTACATTTTTATTCTCTTTAACCGCTTTTTCAAGCTTTTCTGTGTTTATACCGTCATTTTCAACCTCAACGCCGACAAGGTTTGCGTTGTACGAACGAAATGCGTTAAGCGCGCCTATAAAACTCGGTTCTTCAACTATTACCGTATCGCCCTCGTTTATAATCGATTTTGTAATAAGCTCTATGCCTTGCTGACCGCCCGATGTGATTATAAGCTCGTCAAAACCGCGCCCGATGTTTTCTTTTTGTTTAAGTATTTCTTTTATTTTTTCACGCAAAGGCATATACCCCTCCGTTACACCGTATTGAAGTGAAAGTACGGGTTTTTCGCTTAAAAGCTTTTGAGCTATTTGTGCAAGCTCTTTATTTGGAAAAAGTTCGGGTGCAGGATTGCCGCCCGCAAGCGATATAAAAGACGGGTCGCCCGCAACTTTGAATATTTCTCTTATTGCCGAGCCTTTCATTTTGCTCATTCTGTCCGATATTGTAAAAGACATTTTTATAACACTCCTTTTTACAGTTTGTATATGTCGTTTGCGTCAACAACGTTTACATCTGTTTTTTCAAGCAATTCAAGCGCACATTCGGGATCGGAAACTTTAAACACCATAAGCGCTTTGCCGTGTTTTTTGCCTACAAATGCGTACATATATTCAATTGCAATACCCTCTTTTGTCATTATGCGCAAAACTTTTGCAAGACCGCCGGGGGTATCGTCTATCTCCGCCGCAAGCACCTGCGATATTTTTACCACAACACCCGACTCTTTAAGCGCCGTAACGGCAAGCTCCGGGTTGTTTACTATCATACGCACAATGCCGTACTCGGTAGTATCGGCAATTGAAAGTGCGCTTATATCTATGTTGTTTTCGCTTATTACATCCATTATTGCCGAAAGTCTGCCGGGTTTGTTTTCCGCAAATATTGAAAGCTGATTTATTAACATATTTTTTTCGTCCTTTCAAATTTTATTTTTTAACACGTTTGTCTATTACCCTTTTTGCCTTGCCCTCACTGCGTTCTATGGATTTGGGGTTTACAAGGTGTACTTTAACTCCTATTCCGAGTGTACTGCGCAGCATTGATGTAATGGTTTTTTCAACATTTTCTATCGACTTAATTTCGTCACCGAAAAGGGTTTCGCTCATCTCTACGTTTATGTCAAACGTATCGGTGTTGTTTACACGGTCAACTATAATTTGGTAGTTTGGCGTAACATCGCCGTTTACTTTAAGCAATACTTCTTCTATTTGTGACGGGAATACGTTTACACCGCGAATTATAAGCATATCGTCCGATCTGCCTGTGGGTTTGTTCATTCTTATATGAGTTCTGCCGCATTTGCAGGGCTCGTATATAAGCGAACAAATATCGCGCGTACGGTAACGTATAACGGGAAATCCCTGTTTTGTTATTGTGGTAAACACAAGCTCGCCCGTTGAACCCTCGGGCAGTACCTCACCCGTATCGGGGTCTATAATTTCGGCAATAAACATATCTTCGCATATGTGCATACCGCTTTGATACTCACATTCGTACGATACGCCCGGCCCCATAATTTCGGACAGACCGTAAATATCGTATGCTTTAATATTAAGTTTGTCTTCTATTGCACGGCGCATATCCTCCGTCCAGGGTTCCGCACCAAAAATTCCCGCTTTAAGCTTGATTTTATCGGTAAGCCCCGCCTCTTCAAGCGCTTCGCCCAAATACATTGCATACGACGGTGTACAGCAAAGTGCCGTTGAGCCAAAATCTACCATTGTTTGCATTTGACGCTGTGTGTTGCCTGTAGACGCAGGTATAACCGTTGCGCCTATTCTCTGTGCGCCGTCGTGTGCACCGAGACCGCCGGTAAACAAGCCGTAACCGTAACATACCTGAATAAAATCTTTGCTGTCGAGTCCTATTGCGGCAAACATTCTCGCAACGCAGTCCGACCAATCCTCAAGGTCTTTTTTGGTGTAACCCACAACTATCTGCTTGCCCGTTGTACCGCTTGACGCGTGCAGACGCACTATATTTTCCATAGGTTCGGCAAACAAACCGTATGGGTAGTAATCTCTTAAATCTTGTTTGTACGAAAACGGCAAGAGTTTTAAATCGTCAACGCCTTTAATATCACTTGGCTTTAAGCCTTTTTCGTCCATACGCTGTTTAAAAAGAGGCACTCTTTCGTACATACGCTTAACCTGGTTTACAAGTCTTTCGCTTTGAAGTTTTTTAAGTTCCTCCCGGGGCATTGCCTCAATTTCGGGCTGCCACATCTTTGACATAAAATCATCTCCTTATAAGTTGTAACCTTTGTCAAATGCTTTTAAATTGACATCAAGGAATTTTTCCGGAACGGTAGTTTTAATAGTGTTTATCCACTTATCGTAAGCTATATCGGTGTTTTTTGCCATAACGCCTATAAGCGCAACATTAACCGCTTTAATATTGCCCGCCTCTTTTGCAAGTTTAAGTGCGTCAACGCACGTTAAATTTACCTTTGACGATATTTTTTGAGCAATGTTTTGCGGATATTGCATAGCGCCCGTTATAACGGGCATAGGCGATATTTCCTGTGTGTTTACTATAATTTTTCCGCCTTTTTTAACATAAGGCATTGCTCTGTATGCTTCGAGCATTTCAAACGCAAGAATTATATCAGCCTCGCCGCGGTCGATTATGGGTGAGTAAACCCTGTCTCCGTATTTTACATATGTTACAACGCTTCCTCCACGCTGAGCCATTCCATGTACTTCGGAAAGTTTTACGTCATATCCGCCGGTAATGGCAAGTCCTCCTAAGATTCTGCTGGTAAGCAGTGTTCCCTGTCCGCCGACTCCGACAATCATAATATTCTTTGTCATTTTGTTACCTCCCCTAATGCACCCGGACGGCACAGCTTACTGCAGACACCACAGCCAACACACTGTGTTGCATCAATCATTGCCTTTTTGCCTCGAATGCTGATTGCCGGACAGCCTAGCTTCATGCAGGCGCGACAGCCAACACATTTGTCCTGATCGACAACAAGAGCAGGCTTATGCTTTACATATTTTAACAGTGCACACGGACGACGACTGATAATAACAGACGGCTCTGGGGTTGCAAGCTCTTCCTTTACGGCGCGGTCACACGCATCCAAATCGTATGGATCGACAACAGTGACACGGCGAATGCCCATCGCACGGCACAGACTTTCCAAATCAATCTTTCCGGCCGGATCACCCTTGATATTATAGCCTGTCGTCGGGTTTTGCTGATGTCCAGTCATTCCAGTAATTGAGTTGTCCAAAATGATGACGGTGGAGTTACTCTGATTGTATGCGATATTCGCAAGTCCAGTCATTCCAGAATGCATAAATGTGGAATCACCGATTACTGCAACTGTTCTCTTCTCGCTCTCTTCTCCGAGC
>USKN01000092.1 GCA_900555295.1 uncultured Eubacteriales bacterium | reverse complement strand
TTGTAAATATACTCTGCGGCATAGTGGTTTTTAATAACTTTATCTTCCACAATGCCCATTCCCGTTTCTTCAACAGCAAGTTTTGCAAGAGCAATTCTCTGCTTATTTGCAGCTGTAGCGGCAGCTAAAAATATTTTATCTACCTGCTCCTGTGTGTAATGTGAAAACTTTTCCTGTGCATCTCTTAATGTTTTGAGTGCACTTTCAAGGCTTTCTACATTATCGATTACTTTGTACTCTTTGTTCATAATACTAACTCCTTTTCTGATTTATCGAAGATTAACTAAAAAAATACCAACAATATTATATGTTATGCCACATTTATTTAACAAGCTGTTTTGATAAATGCTGTGACAGCACTGCAAGCGACGATGCCATATTTTCGCGAAACACAAAAATTTTTCCGTCGGTTTTAAGATGAACGGGTGCAAAATTCCAAACAGCCGGAATACCGCACTCTCTTACCAAATCACAGGCGCTTTGGGCAGCCTCTTGAGGCGTGGTGATTATGGCAATTTCAACATTGTTTTTGCTGCATATTTGTTTCATACAATCGGGCGGATAAATTTTAATTCCTGCCGCCTCTTTACCCTGTTTATTCGGGTTTATGTCAAATGCCGCCAAAATGTTTAAACCGTAATCGTTAAAACCGTTATACGACATAAGTGCCTCGCCGAGTTTGCCGGCGCCTATTAAAATTGCATTGGTTAAACTGTCGCATCCTAAAAATTTTTCCATATCGCATAAAAGTTCTTTTTTATTGTATCCTATTTTGGGTTTTCCCTTGTTGCTCACACATGCCAAGTCTTTTCTTACTTGAACATTATTAAGTCCCAACGCATTTGCAATAGCTGTTGCCGAAATATATTCACCGTCGTTTAAATTGCGTTTTAAGTAATTTAAATAAAGCGGCATACGGCTTAATGCTTGAGGGGAAATACCGTTTAATTCCACGGGCAAACCTCCTTTTATTATGCGGCAGAAAGAGTTTGCTTATTTATGTTTTATAAACATCTCCCTGACTTTGTTAATATTATAACAAACTTTCGGCACTTTGAGAAGATACAATTTTGGAATATCGATATTCCAATATCGATATAATGATATTTATTTAGAAATTATTTGATGCAGTATTTTTATAAACATTTTATCTTCACGGGTAAATGCATATCCATTTCTGTATATAAGCAAATCTCTGTAAAGGTTATTCTCAAACGAACATTTTTTTTCAATTAAATACTCCTGTGTATAGTAATTCTTAGGCAAAGGCGAAATCCACATATAACTATCGGGCAGTGCTTTGAGTATTTCAAATTGACTTGCACGTTCGTATACTGATATAATTCGCTTTTTGTACTCCCCTTCTTCTCTTAACTGTTTCATTTTTGCTGCGGAAAGCGACGGGATTTTATTATCTCCGTGGGTTATTTCAATGTAATCCGTAAGTTCGTTTGGAGTTATATTTTTTGCAGTTGCAAGCGGACTTTGCTTTGATACAAGCAAATTGTACGAAAAATCCGTAACAGGCATATGCCTCAAATTTTTTTCGTCAAGCATTTGCAGGAAATATTTTTCATAAATTGTTTGGTAACGAATTATACCTAAATTGTTTTCACCGCTTGCAAGATTTTTAATTGTTCTCATTGAGTTTGTTTCGCGGTAGTCCGCTTTTATCTGTTCATGACCGAGCTGTTTTAAAAAATCCGTAAACGCAACCGAAATATAGCTTGCACGGGGTACGGATATATCGAATTTTTTTACGCCTCCCGCCTCGGGTTTGCACATTGCCTCAAGTTCATCGAGCTGTGACAGAATTTTTTTTGCAAAATCCAAAAAAAATTCACCGTTTTTTGTAGGTACAACGCCTTTTGACGTTCGCTTAAAAACAGTTATTCCGTAAATGTTTTCAAGTTCGCGTATTGCTTTGCTCAACCGCGGTTGGTTTATATATAAATTCTCTGCCGCCTTTGAAATAGAGCCTGTTTTTTCAACTTCAACGGCATATTTTAAAAGCTGTGTGTTCATACCGTTTCACCACCGTTTGTATTAATTTTTTTACGCAAATAATTTGAAAGAATCGCTAAATCCGACGCCATATTTTCGTTTTGAACCAAAATGTTGCGCGGTGTTTTAAGATATACGGGCGCAAAATTCCATATTGCCAAAATACCGGCGTCTATAAGCTCGTCACATACCTGTTGTGCGTATACGGCAGGGGTTGTTATAACGGCAATTTTAATTTTAAGACGTGCGCAAAGGGTTTTAAGCTTATCCATATCAAAAACATCTTTATTGTTTATAACATTTTTGTTACAGTCAAAACCTGCAATTATATTAAGTCCGTATTTTGAAAAACCGCTGTAATCCATAAGTGCGCGTCCAAGTTTTCCAACACCCACAACAATAGCGTCGTTTACATTATTATATCCCAAATATTCCGATATGCCGTCGGTTAAATCTTTTATAACAAAACCTTTTTTTGGTATTCCTCGGCTTTTGCATACATATGCCAAGTCTTTGCGAACCTGCACTTCGTTAAGTTCAAGTTCCTTTGCAACCGACGCGGCCGAAATATATATTTCTCCGTTAGTCTTTATATTGGTTAAATAAGCCAAATAAAGCGGCATTCTTTTAAGCGCCTGAACGGATAACGGTTTTAAATCATTGTCCGAATTTTTACACATAACAAAAATCTCCCGCATAATTTCTATACAATAATTATACAGGAGATTTCATTTAAAATCAAGACTTTATTAAAACATTTTGGCTTTTTAATTAATATTTATTTTGTTTGCGAAACAAAAACTTTCGTCGGGCCGTCTGCTCCGCCGATTACACCAATGGAACCGTCAAGATTATAACTGCCACCGTCCCTTACTCCAATATCGGTAAGCCAATTGTATATAAGCGATATCGCCTCGGCTCTTGTAAGGTTTTCATTACCTCTTACGTATCCGCCGTCACCGCTTATTACACCCATTCCCGATAAAATTGCGGCATAGCCTGTTTTGCTGTGAGAAATGCTTTCGGGGTCGGCAAAATTAACTACAAATATATCCGCAAGCGATGCAATACGTTCATACCCGTTCATTCTTACCATATACATAAATGCGTCTTCGCGTTTAACTGGAGAGCTGTCGGCACGTTCATCTTTGGCAAGTATGCCGTACTCTATAAGCGACTTATAAATTCTGTCGGGTTCCTCATTTGAGTATCCGTTGTAATAAAATACATTGCAAAGAAGTTTAAACAAATCAAGCTGTGAAATATTTTCGTCCGGTTTAAATTCGCTGCCCTCCAAAGCAATTCCGTATTGTGCCAGCGTTTTAACGGCTTTTTCGCACCAATGACCGTCTATATCGGCATAATTTATATCCTGAAGCGGTTGTTCATTCGAAAAATGTTCCGATTTATCACCCGTAAATGCGTCCAAATCATATATACCACTCATTGTATATGCAAGTTTATATGTTTCTCCGTTTGGAATATATTGTTTTACAAGCGGTGCAAATTCAAGCATTTTTTCATAAGCTTTTTTTGCGTCTATTGTGCCGTCGGGAGATTTAAACCCGCTTATATCTTTATCAAAATCAAGGTAATATGACGTGATATAATCATTCGTTCCGCTGTATGATACGGTTATTGTATTATCGGGATATTTAACTCCGTTTACAACACGAACAAAGGATTTATTTGCCGAATTGCCGTAATATTCGGTATCCTCAGCTTCGCACTGCGAAACTTCGTCGCCCGCAACAGTTTTTACAAATTCATTAATTGTTTTTTCGGCAGTTTTTTTCCGGTTTTCGCTAAACTCTTTATCCGAATATTTTCCGCCGTTTGAAATGCTTAAAAGTTTACCTGTTTGAGCGTCAAATTTTGCATATACATATCGATAATTTTTATCACCCGTTTTTTCCAAGTAGATATTCATATAATATCCGTCATCGGTTTTATACGCACGGCTGCTTTCAACGTGTATACTGCTGTCAATTTTTAATGCTTTTAACGATATAAGTTTCTTTTGCGCTTCGTCTGTCGTTATAAGTCCCGCCATATTATCTATTTCGGAAATTTCCTGCGAAGTAAATCCGCCGTCACCCTTACCGCCTGCGGAGCTGTCTGCCGATTTCATTTCGTTGGCGTACATTCTTATATCGTCACTTTCATCAGGTTTAATTACTTCACCCGTGTATGCCGATATAAATCCCTTGTTGTAATCTTGCAGTCTGTATACCAAATATACGGGATTATCTGTATTGCTGTTTTTCGAATATCTGTACGGCACAGATGTATATTCCTTTTTATACACCATTTCCACAGGAAACTTTTCTTTGTATATTTCGGTAATATTTTCTTTTTCTTCGGATTTTTCTTCAAATTTTGCGTCGTAATTATACGAAATACCGACATCCGTTATATAAAGTTGGCCGTTTTTTGCAATAGCACCCAAATTAACATTATCGCCGTACACTATATTGCCGTTTTTGTATCTTGAATAATTAATATAGTAATTTGCGCCGTTATCCGTAAGAAATGCGTTCATCTCACCGTCTTCTTTTATAACATCGGTTTCATCGGCAAACGCTTCGGGCAAAAGTTTTTTAAGAAATTCATCCGCGTATTTTCTTACATCGCTGTTTGAAAATTGAGGGATTTTTTTTTCGTTGTTTTTGGAATAGATATCGTATGAATAAAAATTATATGATGTAATTCTGCCCTCGCTGTCGCAATATACATTCAAAGTTTCGTTTTGATTTTCGTTATACCAATAAAAACTGTATTCCGTTTTGTCATCAAGCTTACTTTGTGTACTTTTAAATTTGTCAAGTCCGTCAGGTACGGTTATTTTAGATTTTACCGCCGTAAGTGCTTTTGTCATTTGCTCCGAGCCTGAATTTGCGGCCGCTGCATAAACACAACTGTTAAAAACCAAAATAACACACATTAAAACAATTCCAATAAAACTTTTTTTCATATTCTCGCACCCTTTCTGTAGATATTATGTCTTAATTAAATTTTACACCAAGATTATTAAATATCAATATAATATACATTATTAAATATTTATTAATAGGCACGATTTACCGTTACTGCATCGTTGTCGGTATTTACTTGCGCCGCAAGAATTTCCGTAAAGAAGTCTAAAGGTACATATGTTTTATCGTCAATAAGTTCGGGAGCCTTTGTAAGCGTAAATGGCATCATTTTTGCTTTTTTGTATGAATTTTCGCCTATTGCAAAATTAGCTCCCATTTGAACCGTTCCAACCGTTACTGCCTGAAGCGAATCATTCCAATCAACATCAAGCCCGAGTCCTTCGCATACATAGCGAACGGGAAGCATACAAACCCCGTCGGTATATACAGCCGTAACATTGCCCTCAACACCGTTTACGGTTATTTTTATATCTTTTTTGCCGTCAGGCGCGCTGATAACAGGCTTATTAATGCCTTCCATTCCTTTTGCGGTATCTTCGTGTTCTCTTTCAAGAATAACGGCTTTGTATGCGTTAAGCTGTGCCGGTATGCTCAATGTAACCGTTTCGGAGTATATTGCAAGCTGTGTGCCTACCTCTATATCGTCCATCTTAACTATTCTTTTTGTAAGTTCGGGAACAACCTGTGTATCTGCATTTATAAATGCGCTGTAAACTCCGTCGGCATCGTCAACTCTTATGTAACCGTCAAACTTTTCAATAGATGCAACGGTCAATATTATTGCGCCCGCTTCAAGAGTATCGTTTTGAGCAACCTGTGCCGTTACTTCGTTTTGTGCCGAAACATAATATGCGGTAGGTGTTACCGCAACCGCCGTGCATAATACTAATCCTAAAACTTTTGCTTTTTTACTGTTTTTCATAGTCATTCTCTCCTTTTATTATTTTATTTGTGTAATTGAATTTATAAAATCATTTATTTCATTGTTTGTTACACCGCAAAAATTTACAGTGAAGCAAATACTGCCGTCTGTAGCATATAATGTGTAATTTTTGTCTGCTCCCGCAATTAAAACATATTCTGTATCGGCTGACGACGTTATTTGGCTTTTGTATTGTGCCGTCAATTCGTGGTATAAATCAATATTTTTTGATACGACAACCGACATATATCTTGATTGAGAAGAATAATATTCAAATTCCCAGCCGTCATAGACAATACTCTCCTGCGATACAAACATTTTGCTTTGCATTGTAAGGTCGCGCATATCGGACGGTATTTTTAAATAGTCACCTATATTTTTACCCAAAAGTTTTAAAAACTCATCTTTTGTACACTCAATTGTACCCGACACCATACCGCGCGGCATTGAACGGCCTGCTATTGCTTTTTCGGACACGGTGCTGTCGGATGCCGAATACACATCTCCGCCGTCAAGGCTGTATGAATCGACTGCCGTGTCGGCACTTTCCGCCGAAAAAGCCATAATACCGTTTTCTTCAGACTCATTGTTTATTTCATTATCATTTGTACTTTCGTCTGCGTTTTTTTGTTCGGCATAATTTGTTTTTTTATCCGATACAATCTCATCTTTTGCATCGCTTTTATTTGTCTGCGATGTACTGTTACTGCTTTTTTCAAGCTTTTTTGTTTCGCTTGCGGCATTGTTGTTTTGTGTTAAAACATCTTTGTGCGCCAAAGACATATCATCTTTTTCGTTATCGTCCGCTTGAATATCTTTAATATCATTATAATTTGTATTGGGCTTTACCTCCGCTTTTTTTTGCACCTGTTGTGTAACCTCATCAATTTGCACTTCGCCGCGCAAATTGTTTTGCATAACTGGATACATTTTAACAACACCAATCATTAATGCAAATGCGGCGGCAGTTGCCGAAAATGTGTATATGTATTTGTTGCTGTGTTTTTTTAAAGTATATACCTTATGTTTTGCACTCCTGCCGTTTCGGCTTAAAATATTTTCAAGCATTTCTTTTTTTTGTCGTTCGGTAGGAGTCATACTTTTAAAAGCATTATTAAGCTGTTCTTTATTCATATTCTCCCTCCTCAAGCATTAGTTTTAGTTTGTTGCGTGCTGTCACAAGCTGTGTTCGTAAAGTTGAAGGCTTTATACCGAGCATATCGGAAATTTCTTGAGTGGAATAGCCCTCATAATAATGCAGGTAAAGCGGAAGCCTGTACTTATCGGGAAGTGACATAAGCTTTTGCTTCACGTCGGAATTATCATCATTATCGGAATACGGCATATCTTTTATACTGTCAATATCAACTCTTTTTGAATGCCACCAATGCTTTAATATGTTTTTACACTCATTTTGCGCTGTAACTATAAGCCACGCTTTAATATGTTCATAACATTGAAACTCTTTTTTACAGTCAATGAGCTTTAAAAAAACATTTTGACAAACGTCGTGTGACTCGTCCTCGTTTTTTAACAGCATATAACATATACGGTAAACCGTATCGACATACTTGTTGTAAACAGCCGTTATTTCTTCGTCCGTACGTAACGAAAAAACACTCAATTACTCCACCTCCCAAAAGCCTTTACATATATAATACAATTGAGCAAGGCAAATTGTTGTATTTTTTTTAAACTTTTTTAAATTTTTT
>USKN01000091.1 GCA_900555295.1 uncultured Eubacteriales bacterium | reverse complement strand
ACAAATCGTCTGCTGTAAGTTTTAATGCTTCTGCGGCATCGGGCGCATTTTGAGCATTTTTCCACAAAATACTTGCGCAACCCTCGGGCGATATTACCGAATAAACCGAGTTTTCAAGCATAATCACACTATCGGCAACCGCAAGCGCAAGTGCGCCTCCGCTGCCCCCCTCACCTGCAATAACGGTAACAATGGGAGTTTTAAGTGTGCTCATTTCGTATAAGTTATCGGCAATTGCCTGTCCTTGTCCGCGCTGTTCGGCATCTATTCCGCAATACGCGCCGGAACTCCCAACAAAACATATTACCGGACGGTTAAATTTTTCGGCCTGTTTCATAAGGCGCATTGCTTTACGGTAACCGTCGGGGCTCGGACAGCCAAAATGACGTTTCATTCTGTCTTCCATTGTATCGCCGCGTTCCATTGCAATTACAGTAACGGGCATACCGTCCAAAAATGCAATACCGCCTATTACGGCACCGTCATCGCCGAATTTTCTGTCACCGTGAAGTTCAATAAACTCATCAAACATACTGTGTATATAATACGCACCCATAGGCCGTGTTCCGCTTCTTGCAATTTTTACTCTCTCATACGCATTCATTATTTATCACCCCTGTGCATTAAAAGTAAATCCGTAAGTTTTTGCTTTAACTCATCACGCTTAATAATAATATCCACAAATCCGTGTTCAAGCAAAAATTCGGCACGCTGAAATCCTTTTGGCAGTTCACTGCCTGTTGTTTGTTTAATAACTCTTGCCCCTGCAAAACCTATAAGCGCATTGGGTTCGGCAATAATTATATCGCCTTCCATAGCAAAGCTTGCGGTAACTCCGCCCGTTGTAGGGTCGGTTAAAACGGTAATGTAAAGATTACCGCCGTCGCTGTGATGCTTTACCGCCGCGCTAACCTTTGCCATTTGCATAAGCGAAAATATTCCCTCCTGCATACGCGCACCGCCCGAAGCGGTAAAACCTATTACAGGCAATTTTTCTTTTGTGCAATACTCAAACAGCAATGTTATTTTTTCGCCTACGGCACTACCCATACTGCCCATCATAAAATACGAGTTCATTACAAAAAGTCCGCATTTTACACCGCCTATTTCACAAACACCGCATACAACAGCCTCGTTTTCGCCCGTATCCTCTTTTGCTTTTTCAAGTTTTTCGGCATAACTTGGAAAATTCAAAATATCTTTACTTGTTATATCCGAAAACATTTCGTTAAACGTTCCTCTGTCGGCTGTCGTTTCAATGCGCCGGCGCGAATTCATACGAACGTACGCACCGCACTCGGGGCAAATTAACAGTTCATTATTAAATTCTTTTTCGCATTTTTTACAAACATACTTTTCGCAGTTTACGCTCTTTTTTGAAAAAACAGAGGCTATTTTATCTGCCAAACCCATTTTACTGTTCCTCCTTATCGATAACGGCAAACGAAAACTCGGCTTTTACGCATAATTTACCGTTTACACTGCCTTTGCCCTCCGCAAAATAAAACGGCGGACGCTCTTTTACTATTCTGCATTCGGTTTCAAACACATCTCCGGGTTTTACGGGATTTTTAAATTTCACTTTATCAAGTCCCGTAAAAAGAGGTGTAAACAAACCTTGTTTTATATTGTTAAGGCAAACGCAAACAGACTGCGCCAAAATTTCGCATTGTATTACGCCCGGTACAATCGGGTTGCCGGGAAAATGCCCGTCCAAAAACCATTCGTCGCCCGTAATTTTCTTTTTGCCGTGTGCAACACCGTCTGTAAGCTCAACACTGTCAATAAGCAGCATACTGTTTCGGTGCGGCAAAATTTTTTCTATTTCTTTTTTATTCATAATTTATCACCTATTTAACCGCTTTAACCGCAACGCAGGCATTATGACCGCCAAATCCGAGCGAAATTGACATTGCCGCGTCAAGTTCTTTATTAACGCATTTATTCGGAGTATAATTCAAATCGCACTCCGGATCACTCTCAACATAGCCTATTGTGGGCGGTACTATACCGTTTTTAACTGCAAGTGCCGACGCAATAATTTCAACCGCGCCTGCAGCACCGAGCATATGTCCCGTCATAGATTTGGTTGAGCTTATGCTTATGTCATATGCTCCGTCACCAAATGCTGCCTTAATTGCCGCCGTTTCGGTTTTATCATTAAGCGGTGTACTTGTACCGTGTGCATTTATATATAATTTATCGGGTGTAACAACAACGTTTTCGCACATTTCATCGTATGCCGCCTTTACGGCTCTTGCACCGCCCATACCCGTCGGGTCGGGAGCCGTTACGTGGTATGCGTCGCAAGTACTGCCGTATCCGCATACTTCAGCGTAAATTTTTGCATTTCTTTTAACGGCGTGTTCATATTCTTCAAGCACAATTGCACCTGCGCCCTCGCCCATTACAAAGCCGTTTCTGCGTTTATCAAAAGGAATTGACGCACATTCGGCATCGTTTGACTCGGTAAGCGCCATACAGTTTGTAAAGCCCGCAACAGCAAGTGGGGTTACCGACGCTTCACTGCCGCCCGCAATAATTGCGTCGGCATATCCGTGTTTAATTGCGCGGTATGCCTCACCTATACAGCTTGTACCCGTTGCACATGCCGTGGTAACACTAAGGCAAGGACCTTTTGCACCGTATTTAATAGCAATATTGCCCGCACCGATATTGGATATCATTTTGGGTATAAAAAGCGGTGATACTCTTTTTGCACCGCGGTTTATAAGATTGTCGTATTCATCGGTAAAAGTGGCAAATCCGCCTATGCCCGAGCCAAAATAAACACCCAATTTTTCGCAATCAATATTATCGATTATATTACTTTCCTCAACAGCCTGCGCTGCTGCGGAAAGCGCATATCTTACAAACAAATCCGTTTTGCGCACTTCGGATTTTGCCATATACGGAAGCGGGTCAAAGTTTTTAACTTCTGCCGCAAGTTTTACCGCAAAATCCGTTGTGTCAAAATGTGTAATTTCGGCTATACCGTTTTTACCCGTTACAAGTCCGTTCCAAAATTCATCAACATTGTTTCCTATGGGAGTAACCGCTCCCATACCTGTTATAACAACTCTTCTCATATCAGTAATTCCTTTCTGTGTTAATTACATTGCAAGACCGCCGTCAACCCGTATGCAGTCACCTGTTATATAGTCCGACAAATTACTTGCAAGAAATACCGCAAGATTTGCCACATCTTCCGCATTGCCCATTTTTTTGAGCGGTATGGAAGAAATAACCGCCTCGTTATCAGCAAATTTTTCCGTCATATCAGTAAGTATAAAACCGGGCGCTATTGCATTGCAGCAAACGTTTTTTGACGCAAGTTCTTTTGCAACGGTTTTTGTAAGCCCTATTACTCCGGCCTTTGATGATGAGTAATTTGCCTGTCCCGCATTGCCCATTATACCCGAAACAGACGATATATTTATAATTTTACCGTACTTATTTTTAACAAAATGACGGCAAAAATGTTTAATCATATTAAACGTACCTTTTAAATTTATATCTACAACTCCGCCAAAATCTGTATCGTTCATTTGAAGAATAAGTTTATCGTTGGTAATTCCGGCATTGTTTACAAGAATATCAACTTTTCCGAAATCGTTTATTATTTGCTTGCATACCCGCTCGCACGCATTGTAATCGGATACGTCGCATTTGTATTTTTTTGCGGTTATTTTGTATTGTTCAAGCTCGCCGAGAGTTTGACTTGATTTTTCCTCGCTGCCGTTATACAAAAATGCAATGTTTGCACCGCTTTTTGCCATTTCAACACATATGGCTTTTCCAATTCCTCTTGCGCCCCCCGTTACAACTGCCGTTTTACCCTTTAACATATTCTTTCACCTCCGACACGGTTGAGTTAAGCGAAGTAATATCTTCAACATTATAAGTTTTAACATCTTTTGAAATTTTTTTAATAAGCGATGTTAATGTTTTACCGGCTCCAACCTCAATAAAAATATCAACACCGTCCAACATCATATTTTTAACCGTTTCATTCCACTTAACGGGGTTTGTCATTTGCATTGACAGTGCTTCATATACATTGTCACCGTACGGTTTTGCCGTGTAGTTGGCATAAACGTCAATTAACGGCTTGCTGAGCGTAATGCCGTTTAAATAACCGTTAAATTTTTTGGACGCATTTTTCATAAAAGGCGAGTGAAACGCACCGCTTACCGCCAAATCAATACAACGTCCTCCGTTTTCGGCAACACGCGTTTTAAATTGTTCTATTTGATTTTTGAGTCCCGACACAACCGTTTGTGCATCGGAATTGTAGTTTACAGGATATACCCCGTCAAATTCTTTGCAAAGCTGCTCTATTTTATCCGACGGCAGTTTTAAAACAGCCGTCATACCCGTATCATACTCACATGCCGACTCCGACATATACAATCCGCGTTTGCAAACAGTATTAAATCCGTCGTTATACGAGTATACCCCGGCATACGCAAGCGCCGCTATTTCACCAAGCGAAAAACCCGCGGCACAATCGGCATAAATGCCTTTTTCATTTAGCGCAAGCGCACTTGCCAAATCAACCAGGTACAAACACGGCTGTGTATTTTCGGTTTGTTTAAGCTTATCGGCGTCACCGTCAAAGCACTGAAAAATTGTACCCTCTCTTACGCTTTCGGCATAATCAAAAAGTTTTTTTGCAGCCTCGCTGTTATTGTATAAATCATTGCCCATACCTACATATTGAGCACCCTGACCCGAAAAAACAAATGCTATTTTACCCATTTTGCACCTCCGCTGATTACCTTTTCGGCATCCGACATTATTTCTTCAACAATATCGGCGCAACTCATTTTTTGGCTTATCATTCCGCATATTTCTCCTGCAAGAAAACAACCGTTTTGCACATCGCCGTCATATACGGCTTTTTTAAGTGAACCTACAGCCATACTTTCCAAATCATTATCGGCAATATTTGTATATTCGGCCTTTGCGTACTCGCGTGAAAACGGTGTTTTTATACTGCGAACGGGATGACCGAGTCTGCGCCCCGTTACAACTGTTGAAATATCGGTTGCTTTAATAATTTTTTCTTTGTAGTTATCGTGAATTGTACATTCGTCCGCAATTAAAAACCTTGTTCCTATTTGCACGCCAATGGCACCGAGCATCATTGCAGCGGCAAATCCTCTGCCGTCAGCTATACCGCCTGCGGCAACAACAGGAATTGAAATTGCGTCACACACCTGCGGAACAAGTGCCATTGTATTGGTTTCGCCAACGTGTCCGCCTGATTCGCCGCCCTCGGCAATAACCGCCGCGGCACCCAAACGCTGCATAAGTTTTGCAAGCGAAACAGACGCTACAACCGGCATAACCTTTATACCGTTATCATTCCACATTTGCATATACTTTGACGGATTGCCCGCGCCTGTGGTAACAGCCTTTACATCAAGCGAACACACAAGCTCGGCAACCTCGTCCGCGTCGGGACTCATAAGCATAATATTTACACCGAACGGCTTATCGGTAAATTGCTTTGCGGCAAGTATTTCTTCTTTAAGACGTTTTGCACCGTAAGATGCCGAAATAATTCCCAAACCTCCCGCATTAGAAACAGCCGCCGCAAGTTTTGCGTCCGAAATATGTGCCATACCGCCTTGTAAAAGCGGATATTTAATACCAAGAATACTGCATAATTCAGTTTGTATCATATTTATTCGTCCCTCACTTTGTTATAATAAGTAATCAGTCAAGCTTTGAATCAATATAATTAACAAGCTCGCCTACAGTTTTGCCAACTTCCTGATACTGCATTTCAATGCCAAACTCATCTTCCATTTCCATCATAATTTCAACCGTATCGAGCGAATCGATATCAAGGTCCTCAAATGTTGTTTCGGCTGTAATTGTTGAAGCGTCAATATCAAGATGCTCCGCAAGTAATTCTTTAACTTTGTCAATTGTCATAATAATTTTCCTCTCTTTTTTAAAATTTTTTATATAAAACCAATTAATGGTTTTTACCATTTTATAAGGCAGGCGGCGCTCGAAAGTCCGCCTCCGAATGCCGACATTACAACGTAATCTCCGCGTTTTAATTTGCCGCTTTTATTTAGTTCGTCAAATGCAACGGGAACACTTGCGGCAGACGTATTGCCGTATTTATCTATATTAACAACAAATTTATTAATATCTGTTTTTAATTTTTTTGCGGCAAACTGTATTATTCTTATGTTAGCCTGGTGCGGAACAAAAAAGTTTATGTCATCAACGCTTAATCCCGCTTTATTAATAACATATTCGGTATCTTCCGTCATTCTTGTAACGGCAAACTTAAATGTTTCCTGACCGTTCATATATATATACGGTTTTATTTCGTCACCCGTATAAAAAGGTGATTTAAGCACCGATGACGGAATTTTGATTACATCGTCACCGGCGTTTGTATACAAGCGTGACGCAATATAATTTTTTCCTTTTTCAAGCACAAACGCGCCTGCACCGTCGCCGAAAATAACACAGGTGTTTCTGTCGGTCCAATCTATAATACGGCTTATTTTTTCGGTGCCTACAACCAACACACGGTTAATTGAGTCGTTTTTCATATATGCCGCCGCTGTTTCAAGCGCAAATATAAATCCCGAACAAGCCGAGTTAATATCAAATGCCGGACATATAGCGCCTATTTCTTTTTGTACATATCCTGCCGCCGTAGGGCAGGCAATGTCATTGCTTATTGTTGCGGCTATTATAAGGTCTATTGAGGCGGCGTCAACATTACTGTTAAGCAACGCGTCTTTAGCCGCCTTTGCCGCCATATCGCCCACTGTTTCGTTAATTGCAATATGGCGTGTTTTAATTCCTACACGCTTTGTAATCCATTCGTCGTTGGTATCTACCATTTTAGACAAATCATCATTAGTTACGGTATGCGGCGGTATATAACTGCCTGTTCCCAAAATTTTAAAGCTCATATGAGTGCTTCCTTTCGCGTACATAATTTTTTAAAATTATTATATAAAGAAACTGTCACACCAGCACTTATTGCATAATAAAATAACGTGTTATCATATAAACAATTTCCAGTCAAGCTATATAAAAGAAAAAAAAACTGAATGGCTGTATTAAACTTTATCAATAATCTACATTCAGGACAAAAACATTTTATCCTTTTCAAACAAAACAGCATTTTAGCCATATTATTCAAAAGAAAAAAAATGTATACCATAAAACCAATAATTCCTGTTTCACATAATATTTGTATATATGTATTATGCACGTTATAGGATACAAAATCATACTTTAAATACTTTTCTTGAAAGCATCCCCAACCTATACCAAACAATGGTTTTTCAGTCCAGAACATAAACGCTTTTTCCCAAAGGTTAAACCGTCCAGAATCCGATGCATCTTGAAATCTATCAAATAACCCTATAAAATCAGGATAAAGATTATAAGCCACAAATAGTAAAATACATAAAACAATAAAATAATTAAGTAATTTTACTACATAAGGAATAATTTTTTTCCGATAAATATAAAAACACACAATAAAAATGCTCAATATACCAAATATTAAATGACCTCTTTTTGTTGTTAATAACAATGTAAATG
>USKN01000090.1 GCA_900555295.1 uncultured Eubacteriales bacterium | reverse complement strand
CGGTATAAGGAAAACACCGCAGAGAATACTTGCCGTATTTTCAAGGTGTTTGACGTAATAACGGCGAAAATCTCTATGTTAAACCAATACGGGTTCGAGTCCCGGTTGCCTATCTTTGTACACGTCCCGAACCGTCACCTTTCATAAGGTTTTTAACCTCATCGAGTGTAACAAGATTCATATCGCCTTCAATTGTGTGTTTGAGGCAAGAAGCCGCAACAGCAAATTCAATCGTATCCTGATTGGTGTAATTTGCAAGTATTGCATATATAAGACCGCCTCCGAAGCTGTCGCCTCCGCCTACTCTGTCTACAATATTAATTGTGTATTTTTTTGATTTGTAAAACTTTCCGTCAGCATATAAAAGAGCTGCCCAATTATTAACAGACGCCGAAATGCTTTCTCTTAACGTAATTGCGACTTTTTCAAAACCAAATCTGTCGGTAAGCTGTTTGCAAACGTCTTTGTAACCCTCATCATCAAGCTTACCACCCGTAATATCGGTAGCTGCCGCTTTAATGCCGAATACTTTTTCTGCATCTTCTTCATTTGCAATAAGTACGTCTACATATTCGCACAATTCACCCATTACTTTACCGGCTTTTTCGCTTGTCCAAAGTTTTTTTCTAAAGTTAAGGTCGCACGAAATTTTAACACCCATTTCTTTTGCTTTTTTGCAAGCGACAAGGCATATTTCGGCAGATTTATCGCTTATTGCGGGAGTAATACCCGTAAAATGGAACCAATCCGCACCGTCAAAAATCTGTGCCCAGTCAAAATCGCCTAAATCGGCTGTGGATATTGACGAATGTGCTCTGTCATATACAACATTTGATGCTCTCTGTGACGCACCTTTTTCGCAAAAATAAATACCGAGTCTTTCGCCGCCGCGTGCAATATATTTTGTGCATACATTATGCATACGTAAATTTGCAAGGCAAGCCTCGCCTATCGGGTTTTCGGGAAGCTTTGTAACAAAGCAGGCATCTGCACCGTAATTTGCCAAAGATACAGCAACATTTGCTTCTCCGCCGCCGTATTCAACTTCTAACTCCTGTGCCTGAATATATCTTTTATATCCTCGTGTTTGAAGACGCATCATTATTTCACCAAAAGTAACAACTTTCATTTTAATTATCCTCCGAAAAAAATATATTATTAGTTTAAATTACGCATTTTTTATTCCGCGCGCAATTTTAATGTTTTCAACAAACTTTTTGGCAGTAGCGGTTACAAGGTCATAGTCGCCTGTTTTTGCTCCTTTTGTAAGTGAGCTGCCTGCACCTACCGCAACAACTCCCGCTTTAATCCAATCTGCTACATTATCAACGTCTACCCCGCCTGTAGGCATAATGTTTGCCTGGGGAATGGGGCCTTTAATAGCCTTTACCATAGCAGGACCAAATGCGTCACCCGGGAAAAGCTTAATAATGTCGCAGCCAAGTTCCAATGCTCTTACAACATCGTGAATTGTCATACAACCGGGCATACAAGGTACGGCATATCTGTTGCAAAGTTTAATTGTAGCTTCATCAAAATACGGACTTACTATGTATTGTGCACCCGATAAAATTGCAATTCTTGCGGTTTCGGCATCCAATACTGTTCCTGCACCGAGAATAATATCTTTTTCATCATAATGATTTGCAAGCTCCTCTATAACTCTGTGTGCACCGGGTACGGTAAATGTTAATTCAATTGCCGGAACGCCGCCTTTTATGCACGCGTCTGTTATTTTTACAGCTTGATCGGCATTGGTAGCTCTTACAACAGAAACAATACCAACGTCTTTAATTTTCTGAATAACCGTTTGCTTATCCATTTTACTGCCTCCCAATAATATCAAAAATTTGTACAATTTTATTATATCACCCCAAACAAGGCTTGTCAACAATCTTACGTAAATACGTCAATGTTTTCATATTCTTTTATATATTTGCAATATTTTTATACTTTCTATATCTTTATATTCTTAAGTAAACAAACATTTTTTATTTGGTGCAGATTGTAAAGCTGTACGAAATTTCTTTTTCGGTTAAAGCGTATTTTTCTTTTGTTACCGGCCAAAGAGCCATTGAGCTCATACCTGTATTTTTATAATCTATACGAACAGTTACATATTCGCTTTTTTTCAATTCGTCGGTATGTTTTGCATTCATAAGATTTTGTTTATCGTAAGCCGATACATTAATATCAAATTTATCATCGGCAATACAGGTAAAACCGTTTTGCATTTGTACATACTTGCAGTTTAAGTGATTACCGTGTTCCTGCGGCATAGGATACGGCACATATTCTTTGTTCGTATTGCTTGAATAAAGCCCCGTTTTTGCAAATTCGTGCATATCGCAATAACACTCATAAGGTCCCATACCGTAATACTTAAAATCGGTAATAGACGCGGGGAGTTTAAACTCAAACCCCAAACGCGGCAATGCAATAACATCTTCTCTTACTTTTGCATTAAATTTAACGTTAATTTCACCGCCGTCAAAAAAAGTATAAGTTATAGTGTATCTTAAGAACGGCAAACGCGCAATACCTGCCAAACTGCCGTTAAATGTTACCGTATTATCTAAAACGGTATACGAATATATTTTGTTAAAGGCTATATTCATATTATCCGACCTTTCGGTATCACCGTTGAGTATGCCAAGTTCGCTTGCAAAAAATATTTGTAAATTTGCAACCGATCGTCTGTCGTTATCCGTGGGCGCACGCCAAGCCGTAAGTTCCGTTTCCTTTGCCGTAAGTGAATTAATGTCGGCAAGCATACCTGTTGCAGTATTTAATTTATGTTTAAAACCGTTTCCCAATATATTTATATATCTGTCCTTTTGCATAAATTTTATATCGGATGATGTACTCGAGATTTTTACACCGGTTGACGGAACATCTGTTTTAAACTGATATGAGCATATTTCGTAACCGCGGTCATTTAAAACGGCTACATTTATATATACGCCAAACACGCAACTGTCACACATATTCGGTGTAAACGGGATTTGTTTTGATGAGTGCGGCAAAACGTTACACTCAAAACTGCCGTCGGATATTTTTTTGCCATCACATTCAACATTCCAAACAAATTTATAATTTTTAAGTGATGTAAAATCATTTTTGTTTGTTATTGTTAATTCTTTTCCATCATACGCAATTTTAACGGGACTGTATACTTGTTTAACCTGAAGCGAACCCGCTTTTAAACTTCTGTCGGCAAACACCATACCGTCACAGCATCTGTTGGCATTATGCATTTTTTCGCCAAAATCTCCGCCGTATCTTAATGTGCCGTTTTTATCATATATGCCGTGGTCTGCCCATTCCCAAATACAGCCGCCGAGTGCATTTGGTATTTTGTCAAATTCTTTCCAATAGTCTGTAAGACTGCCGGGACCGTTACCCATTGCGTGCGAATATTCACATAAAAAGAACGGTCTGTTACCCGCTTCTTTTGCGTGTATTTTTATTCTTTCCGGTTTAGTGTACATATAACTTACAATATCAACCGTATCGGGGTTACCAAAAACGTTTGCACGTTCGTAATGTATAAATCTGGACGGGTCTCGCTGTCTTGTATAACGGCTTGCCGCCTCAATGTTTGCACCGTAACCGCTTTCGTTTCCGAGCGACCATATAATAACGCTTGCGTGGTTTTTATCACGTTCAACCATTTTTTCAACACGGTCGACAAACGCATTTTCCCAATCGGGATTTGAACATATCCATTCGTTTGATTTACTTTGCCCCCATATATTATCACCCCAGGAGTATTCGGGGCGCATACCTTTAAAACCGTGTGCTTCCTGGTCGGCCTCATCAACAACATAAAATCCGAGTTCGTCAAATAATTCCATACAATATGGCGATGGAGGATAATGTGATGTACGAACACAGTTTATATTTAATTCTTTCATAAGAATTAATTCTTTTTTAATATCTTCGTTTGGCATATAGTATCCGTATTTGGGGTGAGTATCGTGACGGTTTACACCTTTAAGCTTTATACTTGTACCGTTAAGCAAAAGTTCTCCGTTTGATAATTCAAGTTTTCTCATACCTATTTTTTGAGATATATACTCATTGCCGTGTTTTACAACTGCTGTGTATAAATACGGTTTTTCGGCATTCCACAAAATCGGATGTGATAAATCCGCAATGTTTTTATCGGCATCGTAAACCGTAAATTCTCCGTCGCCCGAGTAATCTATTTTTTTATCGTCAAAATCTATTTCTATATCCCATACTCTGTCTTTGTCGCGGGCAAGCAAATATACATCTCTGAAAATACCCGATAATCTTAAAAAATCCTGGTCTTCCAAATATGTACCGGCACAAAATTGGCGCACTTTTACAGTTAAATCGTTTTTACCGCTCTGCATATATTGCGTCAATTCAAATTCAGCCATATTGTGTGAACCTGACGAAAAACCTATGTACTTATTATTTAAAAACACTTCAACGCAAGATGACGCACCGTCAAAAACAATGTACACGCGCTTATCTTTCCATATATCGGGCACAGTAAACGTTGTTTTGTATACACCCATTGGGTTTATATCGGGTACATAAGGCGGGTCAACGGGAAACTGATAGTTTTGATCGGTATATGCGGGCGCACCGTATCCCTGAATCTGCCAATTGCCCGGCACATTAATTTTGCCCTTTTGAGGCATTAATTCACCCTCGTCAATATCGGCGTTATAATACTCGAAGTCCCACTCGCCGTTTAAAGATTTGTAATATTCTGATTTTTGCGGTATACCGTCAAGTGCTTTTTCAAGCGTCTCATAAGGTATATAATACGAACGCGGCTTTTCACGGTTGATTTGTATTTTGGTTAAATCTTCGTAAAATCTCATTTTTTACCTCCTGCTCGCTATTTCCAATCGGAATTTAAAATATCTTTTAAATTCATATAATATATTGCTCTTTTTCCCTCGTGAACCGAATCAAATGTTATTGCACTTCCGTCCCTGTTCCAGCGTGAATGAAGGTCACAGCGTATATCTTCGGGTTCCAATGACGGATATGAATAATATGAACCAAGAGTAATACCTTTATGTTTTTTGGTATCATATAAATACAAAGGTCTGCAGCCATCTTTATCCCAATAACAATCGTACAAAATATATCTTTTATTTGGCGAGAAACTGCAATGACCGTCACGACGAAAGAAATCATAATCAATTATTTCTGCATGATGAGTTTTATCTTTCCACATATATAATTGTAAATTATCAAAATCATTTGCATATATAATTAAATCTTCATTGTTTTTCCAATAATAGTGTGACACTAAATCAAACTTATGCAGCATAAATGGGTCGGTACCATCGCGGTTTGCGGTTATAACCGCTGTTTCCCAACTTCCGTTTTTCTCGGGAAATGTTCTGAATAAGCAAACAAATCTGCTGCCGTCCTCATTAAAATTAATATGATTTACAAGAGCTTTTTTATCAACATTTAAATTACCCTTTGATAAATTCCATAATTCTTCCGTACTTAAAACAAGTTTTGACTTGCCTGTTTTAAGGTCTATAAGAAATATTCCGTCATCTTTGGGAAGATTTTCACTGTAAAACGGGTCTTCAATTTCGCTGTAACCGTAACCAGGTCTAAAATCATATAAACGAGAAAAATTTATACCCAAACCATACTCGCCTTTACTATCAACATTTGCAAGAGGATAATCCGTAAAACGTTTTTCACCTGTTTTAATATTTAAAATTACACCCTTATAGGTACCGTTTTCGTTTGAATTAAAAATAATTTCATCATTGGGTGCGGCGGGATTCCATCTTAAAAGTGAGCCTTGCTGAAAATTCCACGCGGTTGTTTCAGCTAATTTTGTATATTTGCCGCTGTTTACGTCTATTACGCCAATTTCGGCCTTTTCGCCTTTTTCAGGCATTCTTTCCCAAAATTTAACTTTATGACAAAGGTGTAAATTCCCGTCCTTGTTCCAAGGCTGAACATCATAATATCCAAAAAAATAATTATCTTGTCCGTCGGTAATGCATTTTGATTTTACCAATTCTAGCTTTGTTTCAATGCACATAATTAATTTCTCTCCTTTATAGTTTTTGGTTGACAATACTCTAAATATATAATATAATAATTTTAGGCAGTATTCAATACAAAATACAGTAAAAATTGTAAAATTCGTTACAAATAGCGGAGGAACTTTATAATGAAAAACAGCAATTCAAACTATGTTAAAAACCAAATTTATAAATCCGAATATTATAACGGAACGGGTTGCCCGTTTGACCACAAAAGTCTTCATTCACATTTTTTTGATGAAATTTCCCTTATCAAGCAAGGTGAAATTACATATATTTCGGATACTGTATCCGACAAAATAAACGGTATGGCTCTTATATATTCAAAAGCATTTCATTTGCACAATCCTTATATTTCGCCCGATAAAACATATGAACGTTATCAAATTTCGGTTAATTTAAGAGCTTTACTTAAACACAATCCCGAATTATGCAGTATAAATGTACCGTCATTTATATTAAAGCTGTCCGAAGACGAGTATGACGAGCTGTATCATTGGTTTAATGTAATTTCTTTAATTGAACAATCGGAACATAAAAACTCACTTCAAACACAGATTTTTACAATAAGCGCACTATATTTCAGAATAGACGATATTTTTAAACATTCCCGACATTCTCAAATAAAAATAAGCAATACATATATAGCGGAAGTTATGGATTATATAGAAAAAAATTATGCAACTAAACTTAAAGCTGAAAATATTGCATCGAATTTTTTTGTAAGCGTTTCAAAACTTTCGTGTGATTTTAAAAAGGTAACGGGAATAACACTGAATGAATATATAATTCTTGCCCGTATAAAAAAAGCTAAAGAATATTTAACAAAAGGAATGAGTATTTCATATACTGCCGAAAAATGCGGGTTTTCAAGCAGTGGTTATTTTATAAAAACATTTCAAAAATACAATAAAATAACACCTCTTAAGTATCAGCATAATATCTTGTGATGCTCTCAAAAGTACTGTCCTGTAAGATTGAAGATTTGCTCGAATATGTGTAAATTCAGATAAAACATATTGTTTTGTTATGGTTTTTCTAAATTAAAAAAACATTGAACTTTAGGCAGTTTTATGTTATATTAATGCTGTTATTTCAAACGAACACCCCCTTATAAAAAAATCTCCGATGGCACAAAACCGGAATAAGAATAACCGCCGAAATCAACAACTTATTTAACCAACAATATGAAGTCGTGCGTTCTTATCCCATGCCCGGCACTAATTTCAAACTGATACTAAATGTTACACTTTAACCGGATAATTTTATGAAACGAATGAATATGCAAAATATTTACCGCATCTTTCCATTTATATTTTTGTTACTGACAAGCTGCCGGGGCGATGAGCCTGTTCCCGCTCCACGAGAAATCACCGTAAGTTCGGGATTCTATCTGCTCAACGAAGGAAATAAAGGTAATAATATGGCTACTCTCGACTATTTCGACTACACCAATAATACCTATTATCTGAACATATATGCAGAGAGAAATCCGACTGTAGTCAAAGAATTGGGAGATGTCGGCAATGACCTGCAGATATACGGAAACAGACTA
>USKN01000089.1 GCA_900555295.1 uncultured Eubacteriales bacterium | reverse complement strand
TATCATTATACCGATATGCGGATCGTGGCGGCAGACGTGCCAAGGTCTGCTATGGAACGCTGATAGTTCCCGCTCGGTGTTTCTCCCTCCTTTCGGTCATCGCGTATCAGCCCAATGGCTCCCCACATATCGAATGTATCTGATTTGCCCTATGCTGCGCCGCCATTCTCCTGCGTCGCTTTCTTTGTCAAGGTTCAGAAACGGTCAAGTTTTGCAATCTGCGGAAAGGGGAGCGCAGATTACTTTTTACTTAGACCTCAAATGACAGGACAGCCCTCATAAGGCGTGACCGCAAGCGGTCGCGTATGTCCTCGTCTATGCCGTAGTAGGTATTGCCGCGCTCGTCAATGAGCTTCCGCATAGACAGGGACGCTATGTAGCTTTCGTAATGCTGTACGACAATCTTCATAGCTTCCGGGTCGCCCTTAGTTGCGGCTATGATTACCGGGTAAGGCAACAAGCCGCTTTCAGCGTTCTCATTGTTAATCTTCGTAGTCATAGGCGCGTTCCTCCAAATAGCGTTTTAGCAGCTTCATAGAGCTTTTCCGGCGGGTCTGTACTGTTGTCCTCGGAATATTGCAGTATTTCGCAATTTCCCGTTCGCTCATATCAAAGAAATAATAGAGCAGTACGGTTTCCCGCTTTTCTTCCGGCAAACTGTGCAGGGCTTCGGCAAGCAGCTTCGCAGTAATTTCTTTGCCGCCGACAACGAAAGACTGTTCTGCTTCATCATCTGCAAAATACTCGTCGCAGACGTAGAGCTGTTTTTCTTCCAGTGGCGACAGGTCAGAAAAAGTAACCTCGCGTAATTGTCGCTGCTTTGTGTCCCTGTGGGCATTCATAGCTTCTCGCTTCAACGCCAGTTTGCAAAAGCCATTAAAAGCACAACGGATTTGCCATTGGGTACGAATAGGCTCGTTCATGTTCTCACCTCCTTTCGCTGCCGCGAAAGCGGTGGAGTTTGAAATGTCCCCTTTCGTAAACCCTCAAACCAACGCACTTCAAAATGGACGTTGGTTTTAGAAATTTTTTGAAAAAATTAAAAAAAGTTAAAAATTGTAATATGTGAAAATATTATTGATATTTCAAAAAATTAACACAAAAAAACGCCTTGAATATAATATATACAGGGGTGGTTTTTTTATGAAAGATATTTATTTGAGTGATTTTACCGTTGTAAATACCGCGTCGGGAAATAATGGCGAAATAATAGATTACGGGGTGCAAATGGTTGGCGCACCGCTTGAATGGAATGAAACAATGGGCGAGGGTGTACGTATAGGCATAATAGATACGGGAATTGATGCAAACCATATTGAACTTAAAAACAGAATACGTGACTATGCAAATTTTACGGGCGGCAGTACCGATGATGTAAATGATGAAAATGGGCACGGTACACATATAAGCGGCATACTTTGTGCCGAACGCAACGGAGTTGGAGTTATAGGTGTTGCTCCAAAAGCGGATTTATATGTTGCAAAAGCATTTGATGCAGATGGTAAAACAGATTACGAATGTATAGAAAAAAGTGTAAATTGGCTTATAGATAAACGCGTTGACGTTATAAATATGTCTTTTTCATCATCGGGTGCAAACAAGCAATATGCCGAGCTTATAAAAAAGGCATACAATAACGGTATTTGTATGATTTGTGCCGCAGGCAACGAAGGCAATTTGGGAGGAAACACAATTGGATATCCGGCTCGCTTTGCCGAAACGGTTGCGGTATCGGCAGTTGATATTAACAAAAACATTGCCGATTTCAGCTCGCGCGGAAATGCAGCCGAAATTTGTGCGGCAGGTATTAACATATACTCGTGTTATCCCGGAGGAACATATGCAACATTAAGCGGTACATCAATGGCAACGCCTATTATTGCCGGTGCGGTTGCAATTTTGCAGGGAAAATGTATATTGCGGTATAACAGACGGCTTACTCCCGATGAAGTAAGGCTTCTTTTAAATATTTACACCGAATATTTGAGCAACGGCAGGGGTCGTGACAAAAACTCGGGTTACGGTTTGTTTTCGTTTGGACGTATTACCGACAGCGATTACATAAGAGAAATATATAAAAAGCAATTGCAAAACAGAGGTGCCGAAACAAACGCAAACGGACTTATAGGCGTTGCTTTTGCTTATCTTGCGGGAAAACTTAATTTGTAAATATTGCCCAAACGTGTAAACAATGCTTGAAATAATGGCTTTTAAGTGGTATAATAATAAAAAACGCGAGAGGATTGTAAAATAATATGGCAAACCGCAAAGTATTAAGTTTAACGGCAATATTTGCATTAACAATTTTTATGTTTTCATTGGCTGTACCATTTTGTGCTTTTGCGCAAAGTGAAAATGCATATGTAATTTCAAATGCTGACGTTTATCAGGAAGGCTCTCTTCACAAGCCGTATAATTCCGAAGTAACACTTCAAACAGCCGACGGAGAGCTAAATTATGAACTTATTGATGCACTGTATAATGCAATTTATAATATGGAAGACAGATTACTTGTTTTAAAGTATAGGGCAAATAAAAACACTTTTGTTAAAAATTTGCGTTATGTTATTGATAATAACCCCGAGTTGTTTTATTTTGATTTAGGTAACTCGTTGATGTACTATGATGTATTTGACGATCAGAAGTTTCCATATATTTCTCAAATTGTGTTTGCATATAAATATACAAAAGAAGAAGTTTTGACTATGCGTACACAAATGCAAAACGAGCGTGATAATATTTTATCTTGCGTAACCGATGATATGACGGATGTTGAAAAAATACTTACGGTACACGATTATTTTGCCGTTAATTATAAATATGCTCATGAAAATGCAACATACGACGCATATAACATTATGGTAAACAAAACAGGCGTTTGCCAGGCGTATTCTCTTGCTTTTAAGTATGTAATGGACAGCTTAAATATAAAATGTTCGTATGTAACAAGCGACAATATTAATCATATGTGGAATATTGTATATGCAAACGGTAATTGGTATCACGTAGACGTTACGCACGATGATCCGTCAATCGGAACAGCAAGCGGTTATTCATCTGACGGTTTCGGATATGCGGGGCATACATATTTTATGTTAAGTGATAAAGAATTGCTGAATGCAGATAAAAATCGTGCTGATTTTGCAAGTGCATATACGGCAGACGATACTACATACGACGATTTCTTTTTAAGAAAAAGCGGTATTAATCACGCTGTGAGTGTATATAACGGATTGTGGTATTATACAAACGGGCAAGAAATATATACATACAACCCAAACACAAAATCAAATACTGTTTTATATACACCCGAGACACAAATATATGAGGTTTCGTCCGGCAGATATTATTGGAAATATACCGATATTTATGTAAAAAACGGTTATCTGTATTTTACCCTTACTGACAGAATAATGTCTTTTAATTTAAAAACCAAAGAAGTAAGTGAGGCACATATTTTTAATTTGCCCGAAGGGAAATACGTGTTTGGAATGTATCATAATAACGGAGTACTTTATATAGGATTGAGCGATTACTATTTTTGTGTTTCCAAGAACACACAATATACAAATGTTGACTTGTACGATAATGTAACCAAAACGTATAACGGCGGACAGTACAATATAAGTATATCGATGCCCGATTATAATTGTGTCGATAATATGTATTATATAGCGGTATTTGACAACGATAAATTTGTAAATGCCGTAAGCTTTATACCCCAAAGAGCCGAAATTAAAAATATAACATATAAAAGCAACAACGACAGTCTTGATTTTAAGCTTATAAAGCTTGACAGAAATAATAAAGTAAAACCGTTGGCAAAGGATAAAAAATTTTAATAAACATATGGAGGTAATTAAAATGGAAACAAGAGTTGCGGTAATAGGAATTGTGGTTGAAAACGATGAAAGCGTGGAAATGCTTAACTCAATATTACACGAATACAGCGATTATATTATAGGCAGAATGGGTTTGCCTTACCGTGAAAAGAAAATTAATATAATAAGCATTGCGATTGATGCACCGCAAGATATTACAAGTGCATTATCGGGTAAAATAGGTAAGATTGACGGTGTAAGTACAAAAGCGGTTTATGCAAATATATAAAAAATAAAAAGTGATTTTATATTAGCACATCAGGGGAGGTATTCGATTGAAAATATCTGATATAATAAACGGTGAAAAGCCGAGTCTTTCGTTTGAAGTTTTTCCGCCCAAAACATATGAGGGTTTTGAAAGTGTTAAGAATGCAACCGAACAAATAGCAATGCTTAATCCGTCATATATGAGTGTTACATACGGGGCGGGCGGAGGTACATCTGAATATACCGCTAAAATCTCATCGCTTATACAGCAAAAATTCGGTGTTACATCACTTGCTCATTTAAGCTGTGTATCGTCCAAAAAGTCTGATATTAAGTATATGCTGGACGAGCTTAAAGCGCTTAATATAGAAAATATACTTGCTCTTCGCGGAGATATTCCCGACGGACTTGATATGAACAAACTTGAGTATACATATGCATTTGAACTTGTTGACGAAATAAAATCGTACGGCGGTTTTTGCATAGGAGGTGCGTGTTATCCCGAAAGCCACCCCGAAAGCGGAAATTCGTATGATGATATAAAATATTTAAAAAACAAAGTTGATTGCGGCTGTGACTTTTTAACCACACAAATGTTTTTTGACAATAATATATTATATAACTTTATGTACCGAATACGCGAGGCAGGTATAAATGTGCCCGTTGTTGCGGGTATTATGCCTGTTACAAATCCAAAGCAAATAAAAAGAATATGTTCAATTTCGGGAACAACGCTTCCGCAGCGATTTGTGCGTATTGTAGACAGATACGGTTCAAGTGCCGACGCCATAACGCAGGCAGGTATTGCATATGCAACCGAACAAATTGTGGATTTGTTTGCCAACGGCATTAATGCGGTGCATGTATACTCTATGAATAAGCCTTATGTTGCGCAGGCAATAAAAAATAATATATCCGCTATAATAGGTGATAATAAATGATTGGTATAATACCTTATGCAAGCCAAAAGGTGATATGTAACGTTAAAGAAGCACTTCGTTATATGGGATATTCAAGTAAAAATCTTAAAGCTGCGGATGATACATTTATGTCATCTGTTTATGAGTGCAAAGATGAGCTTGAAAATATTTTAAATCCCAAAGCCTGTTATTCGGAGGTTGAAATTAATGTTAAAGACGATTGTGTAACAGGTGAATTTGGATGTTTTAAATCAAAAGCACTTGCCAAAAATTTAAAAGGTTGCACAAAGGCGGTTTTGTTTTGTGCAACAGTAGGAATACAAACAGATTTAATTATAAAAAAATACAGTGTAACTTCGCCGTCAAAAAGTGTAATTTGCGACGCGCTTGCATCATCGGCGATTGAGGTTTGGTGCGACGCGGTTGAAGGGGAAGTATCTTGCGGTAGAGGTACACGTCCGCGTTTCAGCGCCGGTTACGGTGATTTTGATATAAGTTACCAAAAGGTTATTTCGCAATTTTTAAATACATCAAAAAATTGCGGTGTTACCGTTACAAATTCTATGATGATGATACCCACAAAATCAGTTACGGCAATTGCCGGTATAGACGATAATTTAAAATGCAAATCATATAACAATAAGTGCTTGCTGTGCACTAATACACATTGTGAATACAGGAATGATTAATATGAATATACGCGAAAAAATAAACAGTTCAATAACATATTTTGACGGTGCTATGGGAACCGTTCTGCTTGAAAAAGGTCTTAAAACAGGCGAATTCGGCGAGCTGTGGAATATAGAACATCCAAACGAAATAGTCGAAATACACAGGGAGTATTTAAATGCGGGATGTGATATTATTTCGGCAAATACCTTTGGCGCAAATTGTTTAAAATTCAACAATTACAGCCAAATAGTAAAATGTGCCCTTGAAAACGCTCAAAGAGCGCGTGACGGACAAAAAGATAAGTTTATTGCACTTGACATAGGCCCGCTCGGTAAAATTTTAAAACCGTTCGGCGATATGGATTTTTGCGACGCGGTAAATACTTTTGCCAAAACAATTAAAGCGGCACACGGCGAAGGTGCGGATTTAATACTTATTGAAACAATGAACGACTGCCTTGAAACAAAAGCGGCTGTTATTGCGGCAAAAGAAAACAGCAATCTTCCAATATTTGTAACAAATGTGTATGACGAAAGCGGCAAACTTATGACGGGGGCGAATGCTGCCGCAATGATTTCTATGCTTGAAAGTTTGGGCGTTGACGCAATAGGTATGAATTGTTCTTTGGGACCCGAGCAAATGCTTAACAATATGTCTGCCTTTGAAAAATACGCATCCGTACCAATTATTGCTATGCCAAATGCGGGACTACCCAAATACAAAGACAACAAAACCGTATATGATGTTACAAGTGACGGATTTGCCGCAACAATGAAAAAATTTATAAAAAGAGGCGCTTGTATTTTGGGCGGTTGCTGCGGTACAACACCCGAGTATATTAAAAAAACAGTTGAGGCAACAAACGGTATGAGTTTCAGCGAGCCTGAATTTAAAACTCATACAACCGTATCGTCGTATACACATATAGCGGAAATAGGAAAATACCCCGTATTGATAGGAGAGAGAATTAATCCTACAGGCAAATCAAAATTCAAGCAAGCTTTACGCGATAACAATATTGATTATATATTAAACGAGGCTGTTAATCAGCAGCAAAACGGCGCACATATTCTTGATGTTAATGTGGGTTTGCCCGAAATTGACGAAAAAAAGGTTTTAACAGACGCAGTAGTTGAAATACAGGCAGTATGTAATTTACCGCTTCAAATCGATACGGCAGACACAGAGGCAATGGAAAGCGCAATGCGTATTTATGCCGGTAAACCGCTTGTAAATTCCGTAAACGGTAAAGCCGAAAGTATGAAAAGCGTGTTTCCGCTTGTTAAAAAGTACGGCGGTGCGGTTATTGCCCTTACACTTGATGAAAAAGGTATACCTGAAACAGCACACGGAAGATTTGAAATTGCCCAACGCATTATAAACGAGGCTCTTGAATACGGTATACCCAAAAAAGATATTATAATCGACCCGCTTGCTATGACTGTATCATCAGACAGTAAGAGTGCAGCGGTTACACTTGAGGCTATACGCCTTATTAAAAACAAGCTCGGTGCTTGTGTTAGTTTGGGTGTATCAAATATTTCTTTCGGACTGCCTAAAAGAGGTATTATTAATTCGGTGTTTTTTGCCCAGGCATTGTATGCCGGGCTTGACTGTGCAATTATGAATGTTATGAGTGTTGATATGATGAAAACATATTACTCACATATGGCACTTAAAGGATATGATGACAATTTAAAAAATTATGTTGAATATGTATCGGGAATTGAAGACGACAAATATAATCATAATAATTATAATAATCAAAATAAACAAATTAATGATGAAAATACAACGCTTGAATTCGCAATTAAAAAAGGTTTAAAAGAGTCTCATTGATTATGAGGCTCTTTTCGTACTTTTATTGCAAATTATTAAATTGTATTGCTAGATAGCTGATTGTAGGTGTACATATAAATATTATTGTATTAGAATTTTCTTAAAGATAAAT
>USKN01000088.1 GCA_900555295.1 uncultured Eubacteriales bacterium | reverse complement strand
CTGTATTTTATGAACAGCAGACAGTATGAAATTTTAAAAACTCTGTATAGGGAAAAAGGTTTTACAACTTTGGAAAATCTTGCCAATATTTTAAATGTATCGGTAAAAACAATAAGAAACGATATATCATATTTAAAAGAATATATAGACGGTGAGGGAGTTCTTGAAACCCGGCCGCGTGTAGGCGTAAGTTTTACGGCAGATGAAAGCCAATGGAAAAACATTACGGCAATGGCTAAAGAAAAGGACGATGCTGAAATAGTTTACTACATTATTAAACGGCTTTTAAAAGACGGGGAGCTTACAGCCTGGAAATTATCGGAAAAATATTATATGAGCAGAACACAGACCGAAAAGGTTTTAAAAACCGTTGAAAAATGGTTTTCAAAGCAGCATATATTATTTGAACGAAAACGCGGAAAAGGCATTTACATTCAATGTAACGAATTTAATTACCGTATCGGAGTTTTAAACTTTTTTTCGGAATTTACCGATATTATTTCAAAAGAGGCTCCGGCAAGAGAGTCAATACATTCAACAATGTCGGCAAATGAATATTCTGCAATGTGTGCGCTTTTAGACGGATTAAATCCCGATACCGTTCAGGAAATTGTTTTAAAGGTTGAACGTGAAAACGGACTTAAATTCAGCTACACATCAAATGTTAATCTTATAATGCTTTTGAGTTTAAGCGTTTTAAGAAGCAGAAAAGGCAATACTGTTTCAATGGATAAATTTACGGCAAAACAAAGCATTACGGATATAGTGTTTGGTGAAAAAGCATTTGAGTATGCACAGCAAAGTTTTAATATTAAACTCTCGGATAACGAAAAAAAATACTTTGTTTTTGCTTTTTCAATATCGGAGGTTCACAGCTTTGACAGTCAAAATGATTTAAGACATTTTGAAACCGAAAATATAGAACTTTGCCGCGAAACCGTTAAGCTTGTAAATCTTATTTCGGATATTACCGAAACCGATCTCCGCCACGACAGATTTTTTGTTCGGCAAATGTTTTTGCAGCTTAAACCGATGATAGCAAGGCTTAAATTCGGAGTTGATTACAAAAACCGTCTTCTGCCTCAAATAAAGGACAAGTATCCAAATCTTATGGCAATAGCGTGGACGCTTGAAAACTTTTTTGAAAAAGAACTCGGCCTTAAAATTAACGAACATGAAGTAGGTCTTATAGCGCTTTATATCGGAGGTGCAATTGAGCGAAGACTTGCCGGAACATCGGCTTGTATAGTTTGCGATTACGGCATAGGCATTTCGCAAATACTTAAAGAAAAAATAAGCAGAAAATTCTCCGATTTGCAAATAACATCAGTGCTTTCAAACAGGGATATGGCAAGCATAAAAAAAGAAATATGCGATTTTGTTATTTCAACAGTACCGCTCGACGGATACAGAATAAGCAAAGACGTTGTGGTTGTAAGTCATTTGTTTGATAATGACGATGTAAAAAAGATTGAAGAAAAAATACGTTCATTTCATTTATCAAAAAAGAATAATGTTACGGATATATACCCCAATATATCGCTTTTTACCGAGGAATTGGTTTTTCCGCAGTCTGAATATAAGTCAAAAGATGATTTGTTATCGTATATGTGTGAAAAGCTTGAAAGCCTGGGTTATGTAAACGACAAATTTAAAGAAACTGTTTTTGACAGAGAAAACAGTACATCTACCGAAATAGGCAAGGGCATAGCAATGCCGCACGGATTAAGTGAATATGTAAACCGCTCAGCAGTTGCATTTATGAGTTTAAAAAAACCTGTTAAATGGCGCGATGACAGCGATGATGTTGATTTAATATTTTTGCTTGCTTTTGACCCTGATGAAAGTGAGCAAGTAAAAGAAATAATTAAAAAGTTTTATAAGTCGTTTGTTTCATTAACCGAAGTTGACGAAAAAATAAAGGGTATAAGAAACATAACCGACAAACATAAATTTATTAAATTATTTAAAACACTTTAGGAGGTGCTTTAAAATGGTAAAGGTTAAATATCGTATTAAAAATGAAGAGGGATTGCACGCACGTCCCGCATCGGATTTTTGCAAAAAAGCGAATGAGTTTAAAAGCCGTATATCGGTAGCAAAAGACGGAGAGCTTTTTGAGGCAAAAAGTATATTAATGGTTCTTTGCATAGGCGCCGTTAAGGGTGATGAAATTGAAATAATAGCCGACGGTGAAGACGAACAAGAGGCTATAGACGCACTTGTTGAAACTCTTGACAAGGAGTGATAATATGTATATTTACAAAGGAATACCGGGTTCGCCAGGAATAGAAAAAGGTAAGGTAATATATTGGAAAAAAGATATAACCGAAAAAAAAGCCGTAATAGGTATTGATGAGGCGGTTAATAAATCCATTGAACACGTTGAAGCTCTTTATAAAAAAGCATTAAATGAACTCGGAGATAAGCACGCAAAAATATTTGAGGCTTATAAAATGCTTTTGGAAGATGATATGCTTCTTTTACCTATTAAACAAATGGCACAAAGCGGAACGGATATAATAAAGGCCGTAACCGACGTGACCGAAACAATGAGCGCACGACTTGCGTCAAAGGATAATGAATATATGCGCCAGCGTGCCGATGATATAAGATATATAGGTCAAATACTTGTATCGTCACTTTGCGGTGAAAGCGACAGTATTACAGATGAAATTAATTTGTCGATTGAAAAAGTAATTGTTGCGGCACGCGAGCTTACCCCTGTAGATACTATGAAGTTTGATACAAGCAAACTGGCGGGTCTTGTTACCGAAAAGGGCGGTGCGGCATCGCATACCGTAATACTTGCAAAATCGCTTGGTATACCGGCAATAGTGGGCACAGGAAGTTTAGATAAATGCAACACACAAAAATATGGCTTTATTAACGGCTATACGGGTGAGTTTGTATATGACGCCGACAGCGATACGGAGATAAAATATAACAAGCTTACCCGGGATGAAGCGGCTTTTAAACAAAAACTTGCCGAATTGAGTACGTATGATGCAAAAACTAAAGACGGCAGACGTATTAAAGTGGCAATTAATATTGGGAAACCCGAGGATTTAAAAGATACCGAACAAGTTAAATTTGACGGTGTAGGACTTTTTAGAACAGAGTTTTTATACTCGTCTTGCACGCAAAAACCCAATATTGACGAACAAATAAAAGCATACAAACAAGTAGCCGATAAAATATATCCCAATCCCGTAACGGTACGAACGCTTGATGTTGGCGGAGATAAAACTTTAGAGTATCTTAATATGAAACACGAAGAAAACCCGTTTTTGGGAAACCGCGGAATACGCCTTTGTCTTGCAAACAAAGAAATATTTATTGAGCAAGCCGAAGCTGTGCTTACCGCATTTGCAAATAAAAGCGTTAATATAATGATACCGCTTGTAACAAGTATATCAGAGATAGATAAAACGAGAGAAATATTTGAGCAGGCTAAAAACAATTTAAAGTCACGCGGTTCAGATTACTGTACAAATTACAAACTCGGTATTATGATAGAAACACCGGCAGCCGCGGTAATGGCAGATGTTTTTGCAAAACATTGTGACTTTTTCAGTATAGGTACAAATGATTTGGTACAATATGTAATGGCGGCAGACAGGGGAAACCCCGATGTGAAAGACGTATATAATCCGTATCACCCGGCACCGCTTAAACTTATAGCATTGGTAATTAATGCGGCACACAAGGCGGGTATTGAGGTTAGCGTATGCGGAGATTTGGCGGCAAACACCGATTTTACCGAAGTGCTTATAGGTATGGGACTTGAAAAATTCAGCGTACCGTATCCTGCGATTAATCGTATTAAGCACCGTATCAGTCTTACAGACAGCATTAAAGCGGCAAATAAAGCACAAAAAGTTCTTTGCGCCGAAAATGATGATGAAATAAAAAAAATAATGGAGGTGAATGAGTAATGAACATTTCGCAGGTATTGTCAAAACAAACTATTGCGCTTAATATGAAAGTGCAAACAAAGGTTGACGCTCTTTCGGCACTTACCGATTTACTGTGTGAAAGCGGAGCGGTAAAAGACAGAGAGGCATTTTTAAACGATGTAATAAAACGCGAAGAAATTTCAACAACAGGTATAGGAAACTATATCGCCATTCCACACGGTAAATCGGCAAATGTTGAACACACTGCCGCGGCGGTAGGCAGAGTTGATGGCGAGCTTGAATGGCAGAGCGTTGACGGTAAACCCGTAAAGTTTATTGTACTTCTTGCGGTAAACGAAAACGATAAAACGGGTGTTCACGTAAAGCTTTTGTCGCAAATGGCAAGAAAGCTTGCGTCGGAAGCAACTTGCGCACAACTTATAAGCGCACAAACAGCAGATGAAATTTTGGATATTTTTTCAAACTAAAAAAAGAAAGGGGCAGTAAAATTATGAAAATAGTAGGAATTGCGGCGTGCACCTCGGGTATTGCACACACTTACATTGCACAGGAAAAACTTATTACGGCGGCTAAAGAACTCGGACACGAAGTACACATTGAAACACAAGGAACAATAGGTACCGAAGATGAGCTTACAAAGCAGCAAATAAGCGAAGCAGACGTTGTTATAATTGCGGCGGACATTAAAGTAAGCGGTAAAGAGCGTTTTGTCGGCAAGCGCATTGTTGAAGTTCCCACCAATGTTGCAATAAAATCCCCTAAAGCGCTTATTAACAAAATTGAGCAAGAATTAAACAAATAAAAACAAAAAGTAAAAAATAATGAACACACAGACAGGAGGAAAAAATTATGTGGAAAAAGCTTCAGTTAAAAAAACACGCTTTAACAGGAATATCTTTTATGCTCCCCTTGGTTGTTGCATCAGGTTTATTAATTGCTATAGGTAATATTTTTGGCGGTAATCCGTCTACAATATCGGATTACAAAGAGAGTTATAACATTTGGCAGGCGGCAGTTACACTCGGTGTTTACGGTATGGGTCTTTTACCCGGAGTAATGGGTGCGGCAATAGCTTATTCAATTGCCGACCGTCCAGGTATTGCACCCGGTCTTCTTATGGGTATGATTGCTCAAAATATAGGCGCTGGATTTTTGGGCGGTATGCTCGGCGGATATCTTGCAGGTTATTTTGTAGTATTTCTTAAAAAACACCTTAAAGTTCCCAATTGGGCACAGGGTCTTATGCCTATGATGATTATTCCGCTTATTTCATCGGTTGTTATCGGTCTTATAATGTTTTTTGTAATAGGCGGTCCTATTGCACTTGCATCAAACGCACTTGAAGAATTTTTGGTTAATATGCAGTCGGGTTCAAGAGTAGTATTTGGCGCAATAATGGGCGCTATGGCGGCATTTGATTTTGGCGGACCCGTAAATAAAGTTGCATCGCTTTTTGCCGACGGTTTGCTTATGGACGGAGTATACGGCCCCGAAGCTGTTAAAATATGTGCGTCAATGATACCGCCGTTTGGTGTTGCTCTTTCTTGGCTTATCAAACGTTCAAGATATACGAAACGTGAAACAGATAACATTAAAATTGCATTTCCTATGGGTATATGTATGATTACGGAAGGTGTTATTCCGATTGCAGCGGTTGACCCCATAAGAGTAATCCTTTCTTGCTCGGTAGGTGCAGCGGTAGGCGGCGGAATTATAATGCTCCTCAATGTAGGTTCAATGGTACCGTCGGGCGGAATGTTTATTGTGCCTGCAATGATTAACCCCTGGGGCTTTATGCTTGCACTTGTTGCGGGAACGGTAGTAACGGCACTTCTTCTTGTTGCACTTAAAAAGGACGCAAAAGACGAGGCACCCGTTCAAACGGAAGAGGAAGAACTCGACCTTTCAGATATTAAAATCAGCTGAATTTTGGGTTAGGAGAGATAGCATATGTATGTTTCAATGAAAGAAATGTTGCAAAAGGCCAATAAAGATGGCTATGCGGTAATGGCAATAAATTGTTTTAATCTCGAAACGGCACGCTCTGTTGTGCGTGCTGCGGAGAGTGAAAACGCACCTATAATAATAAACATTTTTCAGGACCATTTGTTAAATCATTGCGACAGTGAACTTATAACACCTATTGTTAAAACTCTTGCAGGCAGAAGCAAAGTAAACGTTGCGTTAAATTATGACCACGGTCAAATAAGAGAAAAACTTATTAAGGCAATAGACGACGGTTTTTCATCTGTTATGATAGACGCATCGCGTTACGGTCTTGAAGAAAACATTAAAATGACGCGTGAAATTGCACAGTATGCTCACGAACACGGTGCAAGTGCAGAGGGCGAAATAGGATGTTTGGGTGCAAGCGAGGGCGGACAGTTTACACAAGATAAAATGTATACCGACCCTGTACAGGCAAAAAGATTTTTTGATGAAACAAATATTGACGCATTGGCAATATCCATCGGAACATCACACGGCAATTATCCCGACGGTATGGTTCCCGAATTTGATTTTGACAGACTTAAAGAAATAAAAAAACTTACGGGCGCACCGCTTGTATTGCACGGCGGTTCGGGTTCGGGCGAAAAAAATATTTTAAATTCGGTTAAGTACGGCATAAATAAAATAAACGTAGGGTGTGATTTTATGAATGCCAACACCGCCGCAGTAAAAAATATTTTAAACGAAAATCCCAATGTGAATTATTTTGATTTAATTCACGAAACAGAGAACAAAGCAATTGAACTTGTAAAATACTATATAAAACTTTCCGGCTCAAACGGAAAAAATTAAAATAATAAAGTCTTTTAGGGAGGAATTTACTATGTTAGTTAATATGAAAGAATTATTGGCAGTTGCGGACAAAAACGGTTTTGCTGTTCCCGCATTCAACATTGGCAGCGAAGCTATTTTAAAAGGAGTTGTTGCAAGTGCAAACGAGAAAAATGCTCCCGTTATTCTTGCAATTCACCCCACAGAGCTTGAATTTTTAGGCGACAGCTTTATATCAACCTGTATTCAGGAAGCTCAAAAATCAAAAGTTCCTATGGTAATTCACCTTGACCACGGCGGTAAATTTGAGGAAATACTGCGTGCAATTCGCTGCGGATTTACATCTGTAATGATAGACGCGTCACATTTACCTTACGAGGAAAATATTGCAATTACAAAAAAAGTTGTTGAGGTTGCTCATCCGCTTAACGTATCTGTAGAAGCAGAGCTCGGTACAATCGGTACAACGGGTGACTCGTACGAAGGCGGCTCGGATATTATATATACAGACCCTCAACAAGCAAAAGATTTTATTGAAAAAACAGGTATAGACACTCTTGCGGTTGCAATAGGAACCGCACACGGTATTTATCCCAAAAATATGAAACCCGAGCTTAAACTCGATTTGCTTAAAACCATTCGAGATACGGTTAATATACCGCTTGTACTTCACGGCGGTTCAAGCAATCCCGACTCGGAAATTGCCGAATCGGTTAAAATCGGTATTTCAAAAATAAATATTTCAAGTGACATTAAATTTGCCTTCTATAAAAAATGCCGAGAGGTTCTCGAAGAAAATCCAAAGTGGATTGAGCCCAATGCAATTTATCCCCCTTGTATTGAAGCAATGAGAGAAGTTGTTGAATTTAAAATGAATTTGTTCAACGATATCGACAAGGCAAGTTTATATAATAAATAATAATCGATACAAAAAAGGCCGCATTTTAATGCGACTTTTTTTGTTAGGCAAGATGGAGTTAAACCAATGTAGGTTCGACTCTCTCT
>USKN01000087.1 GCA_900555295.1 uncultured Eubacteriales bacterium | reverse complement strand
CTCCTCCGTTTGGTTTAGGGATTTCTACCCTTAATACCGGTTGCGGTTTGTACTTCCTTGCTCGGATTTCCTGCTTGATACCTTGCCAATGTTCTCTCATATATTCTTCAAGTTCATTGATTGTGACTCCATCTATTCCCCCTGCTCCTTTGTTTGCATAAACTCTTTTGTAGGCGGTTTTGATATTGTCTTCGCTCAGTATCTTTTCAAGTATTTCTGACATATTCCGTCTCTTCTCCTTTCCGCTTTCAAACTATCGCCTTATGTTTTTCGTGCTTCTCCTCAATTACGCTTCGGTTTCACACATCGTCGGGCTTTTGTTTGAAACATACATTTCAAATTGACGCTTTGAATTGTTCGGTCCTTCCCGAAAAAAAAAATTTTTTTCGGTACTATGACCTCTGCTGACTTCTCATAGTTCGTTGTTACTACAGATTTCTCTGTCTATGAGACCTCACGGGATAAACCAATACTCTTTCCTCGTCTACCCTCTTAATTTACGCATTTGGGTTACGGTTACCTTTTGGACTTCATTGCTTTGTGCCAACTCATCCGCCAAATACGCCTTTGTATTAAGTTTCTGTCCGTAGGGCTACGATTTCGCTATTGCTTCTTCTCTCCCACACCTCACGGTGTGAAACTTGCAAGTCGCTTTTGAGTTCGTTGGTAACTACGCCTCGGTGGACTTTCACCACAGAGCATTGATATGCCCGTCATACCCAAAAAGAGGTTTGCAATGTATACAAACCTCTTTTTAATCAGTTATTTAATTACTCTTCTTCAAAGGCATCTTTACCCAAACCACAGGTGGGACAAACCCAATCCTCAGGAACATCTTCCCACGGAGTACCGGGTTTTATGCCGTTTTCGGGGTCTCCAACCTCAGGGTCATAAACATAACCACATGGACATACATATTTTTTCATAGTAGCATTCCTCCTTAACCAAAATATCTCTTTAAAAGTCCCTCAAAGCCTTTACCATGTCTTGCTTCATCTTTTGCCATTTCATGCACTGTATCATGAATTGCATCGTAACCGAGCTCTTTTGCAAGTTTTGCAATTTCAAATTTTCCTGCTGTTGCTCCGCACTCTGCCTCACTTCTTAACTGCAAATTCTTTTTGGTTGACGTTGTAACAACTTCGCCCAAAAGTTCGGCAAACTTTGCTGCGTGTTCCGCCTCTTCCATAGCGGCCTGCATATAAAAAGCTCCTACTTCGGGGTAACCTTCTCTTATTGCCTGACGGCCCATTGCAATGTACATACCTACTTCAGTACATTCACCCTCAAAGTTGGCTTTAAGACCTTCGTATATTCTTTCATCAATTTTGTCTTTGGCACCCACACCTATAACGTGTTCGCATACATAATTAAGTGCTCCCTCTTCCATTACGGTAAATTTACTGCCGGGCACTCCGCATTGAGGACATTTATCGGGCGCGCTTTCTCCTTCGTGAACATAACCGCATACGGGACATACATATTTTTTCATAATAATTATCTCCTTTTTTCCTGATTTTTAATTTTTATATTTAACAGCGCTATTTAAAACACTGCTTTAGGTAATTTATTTATCGGTATTGCAATTACCGCAAATACCTGTATAAAATACTTCTTTGGTACGTATTTTAAAAACGTTTAGTTTATAACATTTTGGTTCATCTACATCAAAGTCGTAAACCTTTTTGCAATTATCGCACAAAAAGTGACCGTGCAAATCGGTACAAGCGTCAAAACGAGCTTGCTGTTCTTCTATAGTGAGCATTTTTACAAGTCCCGAATCCGCAAACAATTTAACTGTATTATATACTGTTGTTTTTGAAAGCGTGGGAACCAACGGTGCAAGAGCATTATATATTTCGTCAACAGTTGGGTGAGTTTTGTGTGTTTTTAAATAATCGTATATCATTATTCTTTGCAGCGACGGACGTATATTTTTACTTTCCAACAAATCGACTGATGTCATATGTTTCACCTCACGCTCATTTTATTTTTGTAACGATTACAAATTTATTATAACAATAAAAACGAAACCTGTCAATAGTTTTTAAATAAAAAGAAGCCCAAAATTCTAAATGACTTTTGGACTTCTCTTGTTTATTTGTTACAATATCAATATATTTTATTATTTTGTCTTTCTTGCAATAACTTTTTTAACCGCGTCTACAATATCATCTGCCGTAAGTTTATACGCTTTTAAAAGATCTGCAGGCTTACCGCTTGCGCCAAACACATCACGCGTACCTATTCTTTCCATAGGCACAGGCATATTTTCGGCAAGGACTTCAGCTACCGCACTGCCGAGTCCTCCTATTATATTGTGTTCTTCACAAGTTACTATTGCACCTGTTTCGTCAGCTGCTTTTGTAATAAGCTCTGCATCTATAGGTTTAATTGTATGTATATTTATAATACGTGCATTTATATTTTGGTTTTTAAGAATTTCGTATGCTTCAAGTGCGTCACCCACCAAAAGACCCGTAGCAACTATTGTAACATCCGTACCGTCTTTTAAAACAACACCTTTTCCTATTTCAAAATTATATGAATTTTCATCAAACAAAACAGGAACGGGAAGTCTGCCGAAACGAAGATATACGGGGCCGTTATGTTCTATTGCCGCTTTAACTGCCGCTCTTGCCTCAACAGCATCGGCAGGATTTATAATTATCATATTGGGAAGTGTTCTCATAATGCCGATATCTTCAAGGCATTGGTGAGTTGCTCCGTCTTCACCCACCGAAATACCGGCGTGTGTTGCGCCTATTTTAACATTAAGTTTTGGATAACAAACAGAGTTTCTTACCTGCTCAAACGCACGTCCTGCCGCAAACATTGCAAACGAACTTGCAAAAACGGTTTTACCGCACGTTGCAAGACCTGCCGCAACACTCACCATATTAGCCTCGGCAATACCCATATTTATAAATCTTTCAGGGTATTTCTTTTTGAACGTGTCTGTTTTTGTGGATTTGGATAAATCGGCATCCAAAACAAGTATATTTTCATCTGCGCCAAATTCCGCAAGTGCATTGCCGTATGCCTCACGTGTAGCAATTTTTTTGTCTGACATTATATATTCGCCTCCAACTCTTTAATTTTAGCGTCAAGTTCCGATACAGCCAAAGCAAATTGTTCGTCATTGGGTGCACTTCCGTGCCAAGCCGCATTGTTTTCCATAAACGAAACACCCTTGCCTTTAACGCTTTTTGCAATAACGGCTGTTGGTTTTCCTTTTGTGTTTTTGGCTGTTTTTATTGCATTTTTAATATCATCATAATTATGCGCGTCAATGCATATTACATTCCAGCCGAATGCTTCAAATTTTTTATCAATCGGAGTGGGATTCATTACCTTTGTAATATCGCCGTCAATTTGCAATCCGTTAAAATCAACAAATGCAGTAAGGTTGTCTAATTTATAATGCGCCGCAAACATTGCAGCCTCCCATACTTGTCCTTCTTCGAGTTCGCCGTCGCCGAGTACTGCATATACGCGGTAATCTTTATTATCGAGTTTTGCAGCGAGTGCCATACCGCCGGCTGCACTTATTCCCTGACCGAGTGAACCTGTAGACATATCAACGCCGGGTACACCTTTCATATCGGGGTGTCCCTGAAGATAACTTCCAAACTTTCTGAATGTGGGAATATCCTCTACAGGAAAATATCCTCTCTCGGCAAGTGTTCCGTAAAGTGCCGGAGCGCAATGCCCTTTTGAAAGCACAAACCTGTCGCGTTCGGGGTTTTTGGGGTCCTTCGGGTCAATTTTCATTTCATCGAAATAGAGAACCGAGAGAATATCGGCAATCTAAAGAGAACCTCCGGGGTGTCCCGATGACGCGCTGTGTACTGCCGTTACTGCGTGCTTTCTTATTTTGTAAGCAATAAGCTCCAATTGAGTATTATTTAACATAATACTTTTACCTCCTTGTAAAATTTATTTATCACCAAATCCTTCTCCGAGCACATTACGTGCATCGGTAAGAATAATAAATGCGTTTTTATCTGTATTTGCAACAATTTTTTTCAGCCTTACAAATTCGTTGCGCCTTACGGCACACATTAAAACCGAGCGGCTGCAATTGCTGTACATTCCCTTACTTTCAATTGATGTAACACCGTGGTGTAATTTATTTAAAAGCGCTTGTCCTATTTGACCGCCTCTGTCGGTTATAATAAAAACCAAAACGGCAAAATTTACACCTTCTATTATGTTATCGGCAATTTTGGCGCTTATATAAAGCGATATTGCCGAATAAAGCATTATTTGATAATTTTTAAAAACTATACCCGAAAGAACAATTACTAAAAAATCTATAATCATTATAAGTTTTGCAATTGTAATTGTGCCAAACAAATTATTAAGCAATATTGCAGCCAAATCGGTTCCGCCCGTTGAGCCGCCTCCGGCAACCGTAAGCCCTGTACCTGCCCCCATAAGCGCACCGCCCATTACCGCCGACAAAACAAAATCGTTATCTATTTTGCCAAAATTTTCGGTAAGGCGAATAAAAAACGACATAATAACCGTTGCGTAAATTGTTTTAAAAAGCACTCTTTTGCCAAGGTTTTTATATCCCAAAAGCAATAAAACCGCATTTACCTCAAGTACGGTAAAATACATTGGTATGTTTGCACTTTTGTACAGTACGGTTGCAATACCGCTTGCACCGCCCGGCGCAAGACTTGCCGGAGTTAAAAACACATTAAGTGCAATAGCGGTTAAAAAAGCTCCGAGTGTAAGATAAAAATAGTTTTTTATTGTAACTGAATTATATTTTGGCATACACAATCACCCGTAAACAGTATGTGTATTATGCCGTTATATTATTATTTTTCTTTTTCGATTTCTTTTGACCGTATACTCAATTTAAGCAATTCGTTTAAACGCTTTTCGTCTTTTTTTAAATATGTATATCCTATAAGGGCTTCAAATCCCGTTGCATACCTGTAATCTATTATATCGGCATTTTTTGCCGCCGTATGCGAATGAGCATTGCGCCCGCGTTTAAAAACAGACATTTCTTCATCGGTAAGTTCGTTTAATATTGACTTAATTATTTTACTCTGTGATTGGGCTTTAACAAATCCGCACGATAATTTATGCAGTTTGGCAACGGGCATATTTTGCCCGCTCATTACATATGAACGTACATAAAGTTCATAAACCGCATCACCTATATATGCAAGCGACAACGGCGATACATTGCGGTAATCAATATTAAATTCATATCCGAACATACCAATTTACACTCTCTTCCATTTTACTCCCTGACGAGTATCTTCAAGTACAATACCGTTATTTTTAAGCATATCGCGTATCTCGTCGGCACGTGAAAAGTTTTTTTCTTTACGTGCGCAATTTCTCTCCTCAATAAGCTTTTCTATATCATCATCGAGTATTTCGTTATGCATTTTGCGCTCAATACCGAGAACCGAACACAACTCATTTATTATATTAAGTGCAGTTTCAAGGTTTTGTTTTGGCGTGGACGCGTTCATTTCGGTATTTACAAATTTTACCGCGTCAAAAATTACGCTTATAGCGTCCGCTGTGTTAATATCATCATCCATTGCCTCAACAAATTTATCTCTAAACTGCTCTGTTTTGTGTTTTAACTCATCATCAACACTGTCGTTTTGCGCATTTTTTATTAAAAACTCAAGATTTTCGGCGCAAGTATATATTCTGTCAAGTCCCGCTTTAGCCTGGCGCAAAAGTTCATCACTGAAATTAATGGGGTTTCTGTAATGAGCCGACAGCATAAAAAACCTTATTACAACATAATCAAACTCTTTTGCAACATCCCTAACGGTAAAAAAGTTATTAAGCGATTTACTCATTTTTTGACCGTCAACATTAATATAACCGTTGTGAAGCCAATAACGTGCAAACTCACAGCCGTGGGCACACTCACTCTGTGCAATTTCATTTTCGTGATGCGGAAAAATAAGGTCTTTTCCTCCCGAATGAATATCTATTGTTTTACCAAGGTATTTATTTGCCATTGCCGAGCACTCTATATGCCAGCCGGGACGTCCCTCACCCCACGGACTTTCCCACGCGGGTTCTCCTTCTTTTTTTGCTTTCCATACGGCAAAATCCATTGGGTCTTTCTTTTTTTCGCCTACGGCTATTCTTGCTCCCGCCTCAAGATTTTCGAGCGGCTGATGCGAAAGTTTGCCATACTGTTTAAATTTTTTTACATCAAAATACACATCGCCGTCTATATTATATGCAAAGCCATTATCAACAAGCGTTTTTATAAGCTCAATTATTGCGTCTATATTTTCGGTTGCTTTTGGGTGGTATGTTGCGTGTTCTATTCCCAATCCCTCGGCATCTTTAAAATACTCCGCTATAAACCTGTCGGCAAGTTGTTTTACCGTTATGTGTTCTTCATTTGCACGTCTTATCATTTTATCGTCTATATCGGTAAAATTCTGCACAAATGTTACATCATATCCCCTATATTCCAAATACCGTCTTAAAGTATCGAATATAATAAACGGTCTTGCATTTCCTATATGAATAAAATTGTAAACTGTAGGACCGCATACATACATTTTTACTTTTCCTTCTTCCAACGGCACAAATTCTTCTTTTCTCTTTGACATCGTATTATAAATCTTCATTTGCTGCGTCTTCCTTTCTTTTCTTCTCTAAGCATTTCATATATTCTACCATATCCTCCAACTGCTTGTGAAGTTGAATATTTTCCTGCTGGAGTTCACGGATATCATGCAGTACCGGATCCGGCAGATGGATCTGATCCATATCGCTTCGCGGAACTTTCTTATTATCCATCTTTACAATTCTGCCCGGCACACCGACCACGGTACAGTTCGGAGGAACTTCTTCAAGCACAACGGATCCTGCCCCGATCTTGGAATTTTCCCCGATCGTAAAAGAACCGATTACTTTCGCCCCTGCACTGACCATAACATTATCTTTTAAAGTAGGATGTCTCTTTCCCTGTTCTTTTCCTGTACCCCCAAGTGTTACGCCCTGATACAAAGTCACATTATCTCCGATGATCGTCGTTTCTCCGATGATCACACCACTTCCATGGTCAATAAAAAGCCCTTTTCCTATTGTTGCTCCCGGATGGATTTCAATCCCGGTCTTTCGTGCAGCCCTCTGGGAGATCCATCTTGCCCAGAAGAAATGCTTTTTCAGATACAGCTTATGTGCGATCCGATAATTCAGTATGACTTTAAAACTCGGATAAAGAAATACTTCCATATTCGATTTGATCGCAGGGTCACGCTCCCGTATAACCTGAATTTCATCTTTCACATACGATAATATGCTCATTTTCCTCTCTCCTAACACCTGATTTAAAAGATATAAAACTTTCCTGATAAAAATAAAAACTCCGTCTCAAAATAGAGACGAAGTCTTCTCCGCGGTTCCACTCTAATAAAAGAATCCTCTTCTTTCACTTGATACACTTAACGCGTGCCAACGTATCCCGCTACTTGCTCTTTCGCAGAATCAACTCCCGGGGGCACTTCACAATCTTCATAACTTAAGGATGCTTCCAGCCGATGACACCCACTCTCTGGCAGCCTGAACATAGCTACTCTTCCCGTTCCTGGTCTTTTTCTTACTCACTTACATGATGTCGGGGCAAAAGCTCCCGACTTTGATGCCTACGGATTGCTCCGTGCTACGCACTCCCACAATCCTACTCACTTACATTATCTTATTCAACTTTTCAGTTTTTGTCAACCGCATTATACAATCTCATTTAAGAAAACCCGGTTCAGTTTACAGATTTTCTCCAGTTCTGCCACCAGCCGCTCTGTTGC
>USKN01000086.1 GCA_900555295.1 uncultured Eubacteriales bacterium | reverse complement strand
CTCTTCCGATCTTAACCGCCGCCGAAAGTGAAACTGCTGATGAAAAAATCGGTTTTAAACAGCCATAGTAAAAGTTTAAGTTTTTCGAATGTCATTTTTTTCTCCTTAACTTTTATTATAACCGTTGCCAAATAATAAATAAAATTATATGGGGGTAATTGAATTATGACTGAAATGCAAAAGATAACTGCACAAAACTTACTTAAAATAGGCGCGGTGTTTTTAAGACCCGAACAGCCTTTTACCTGGGCAAGCGGTATAAAAAGCCCTGTATACTGCGATAACAGACTTACTCTTACATCGCCCGATGTAAGACTGCAAATAGAAAACGGACTTGCCGAGCTTATAAAAACCAATTACCCCGATGCCGAAGTGCTTATGGGAACAAGTACGGCAGGTATTGCGCACGCCGCAATTACGGCGCATATACTCAATATGCCTATGGGTTATGTTCGTTCGGGCAATAAGGACCACGGCAGACAAAACCGTATAGAGGGAAAACTTGAAAAAGGACAAAAGGTTGTTGTGGTAGAAGACCTTATTTCAACAGGCGGAAGCGTTATAGAAGTTGTTGATGCCTTGCGTGAAGCAGGCGCTTGCGTAGTGGGTATTGTAAGCATATTTACTTACGGTATGCAAAAAGGTCTTGACCGTCTTAAAGACGCAAATGTTAAAAATATAAGTCTTACAAACTTTGATGTTGTTGCTCAAATTGCCGCACAGGACGGATATATTAAACAAAGTGATGTTGAACGTTTAATTAAATTCAGAAACAACCCAAGCGATGAAAGCTGGATTGGAGGACAACAATGAAACATCTTATCGATATAGCCGATTTATCGGTTAAAGAAATTGATGAACTTATAGATGTTGCAAACGATATAATAGAACATAAGGAAAAATATTACGATAAATGCAAACATAAAAAACTTGCAACACTTTTTTTTGAACCGTCCACACGTACACGGTTAAGTTTTGAGGCGGCTATGCTTGATCTCGGAGGAAGTGTTTTGGGTTTCAGTGAGGCTAATTCAAGTTCGGCGTCTAAAGGCGAGAGTGTATCAGATACCGTAACGGTTGTGGGAGGCTATGCCGATATAATTGCAATGCGCCATCCAAAAGAGGGCGCGCCTATGGCGGCAAGTTTTAAATCGCCCGTACCAATAATAAACGCAGGTGACGGGGGACATAATCACCCCACTCAAACGCTTACCGATTTGCTTACAATAAGCCGTGAAAAGGGCAGGCTTAATAATTTAACGGTAGGACTTTGCGGAGATTTAAAATTCGGCAGAACGGTACACAGTCTTATAATGGCAATGTCGCGTTACAGTGGAATAAAGTTTGTACTCATATCGCCTGCGGAGTTAAAACTTCCCGATTATGTAAAAACGGGTATAATAGAAAAAAACGGCATAAAGTACGAGGAAACCGAAAATCTTGAAAACGCTATGCCGGATTTGGATATTTTATATATGACGCGTGTTCAGCAGGAAAGGTTTTTTAACGAGGCAGATTACATACGTTTAAAAAACAGCTATGTTTTAACACCCGATAAGCTTAAAACGGCAAAAAAAGATATGATTGTACTTCATCCTTTGCCGAGGGTAAACGAAATTTCAACCGAAGTTGACTCTGACAGCCGTGCGTGCTATTTTAAGCAGGCACGCTGCGGTAAGTTTATAAGAATGGCTCTTATTTTAAAGCTTTTGGAGGTGGAGTAAATGAACATAGATTCCATAAAAAACGGTATTGTAATAGACCATATTAAAGCGGGAAAAAGTATGGATATATATCATTTGCTTAATTTGGAGCCGCTTGAATGTTCGGTTGCAATTATAAAAAATGTTCTGAGCAAAAAAATGGGTAAAAAAGATATTATAAAAATAGACGCGTCGATGGATATAAATTTTGACGCACTCGGTTATCTTGATCCCGACGTTACAATAAATATTATCGAAAACGGAATAAGGGTTAAAAAAATCCACCCCGAACTTCCCGAAAAAATAACGAATATAGTTAAATGCCGCAATCCCAGATGTATAACATCAACTGAACAGGAAATAAAGCATATATTTAAACTCACCGACAGAAAAAAAAGAGTTTATCGTTGTTTGTACTGTGATACGGCGGCAAAAAGATAATTTATAAATTAAAATGTAAAGGTAAGGTATTAAAAAATGAGTATTAAAGTATTAAAATTCGGCGGCAGTTCGCTTGCCGATGCCGGTCAGTTTGAAAAAGTTGCCAAAATTGTTAAAGCGGAACCCGAAAGACGTTATGTTGTGGCATCGGCACCGGGTAAAAGATTTGACGACGATATAAAGGTAACCGACCTTTTGTACGAATGTTACGAAAAAGTGTCGGAGGGAGAAAATATAGATAATGTTTTTGAAAAAATAATTAACAGATACAACGGTATAATAAGTGAACTCGGAATAGAATTTTCGCTTGACGCCGAGTTTGATAAAATAAAAGCGTCTATTGAACACCACGCGGGACGTGACTATGTTGCAAGCCGCGGCGAATATTTAAACGCTATGATTTTGGCAAAATATCTCGGATATGACTTTATAGATGCCGAAAGAGGAATATATTTTACCGATAACGGTTCGTTTGATTCGGAAAAAACATACGATAAACTTACTTCAATTCTTGAAAAACACGACAGGGCGGTAATTCCCGGATTTTACGGAAAAATGCCAAACGGTACAATTAAAACATTTTCACGAGGCGGCTCCGATATAACGGGTTCAATTGTTGCACGTGCCGCGCAAGCCGATATTTACGAAAATTGGACCGATGTATCAGGTATGCTTATGGCAGACCCGAGATGTGTTGAAAACCCGGCGGTAATTGAACTTATAACCTACAGAGAATTGCGTGAGCTTGCATATATGGGCGCAACGGTTATGCATGAGGACGCAATATTCCCTGTAAGAGAAGCGTGCATACCAATTAACATACGCAATACAAACAGTCCTCTCGATAACGGTACAATGATAGTGCCCGACGCACCTGTAAACAAAGGCGATAAAATTATAACAGGTATTGCCGGCAGGAAAGGTTTTTCGCTTATAAGCATAGAAAAGGATATGATGAATGCCGAGATAGGTTTTGGCAGAAAAGTGCTTGAGGTAATAGAAAAACACGGTGTAAGTTTTGAACATTTGCCGTCGGGCATAGATACAATGACGGTTATTGTTTCAACCGACGCAATTGACGGGATAAGAGATGAAATTACAAGCGAACTTTTTAAAACGGTAAAAGCGGACACTGTAAGTATGGAAGACGGAATAGCGCTTATTGCCGTTGTGGGACGCGGAATGATTAAGGCAAAAGGTACTGCCGCGCGCGTGTTTAAAGCAATATCGGCGGCTGATGTAAATATTAAGATGATAGACCAAGGTTCAAGTGAAAGAAATATTATAATAGGCGTTGATGAAGAGCATTATGAAGACGCACTTCGTGCTATTTACAGCGAATTTGAAAAATAAAAAACATTTACAAGGAGATGTATTAACTTATGAACAGTATAAATATTTGCGATAATTTAAGCATTAAAGACGGTACATTGTATTTTGCGAATACCGATACCGTTTATCTTGCCAAAAAGTACGGTACGCCGCTTTATGTAATGGACGAAAGTAAAATACTCTCCAATTGCCGTGTGTATGCCGACGCATTAAATAAATATTACGGCAGCAATGCACTTGCGCTTTATGCAAGCAAGGCTTGCTCGTTTAAAAAAATATACGAAATTATTAAACGTGAAAATATGGGTTGCGATGTTGTATCTTCGGGCGAAATATATACTGCCGTCAAAGCGGGATTTAATATGCAAAATGCATATTTTCACAGCAATAACAAAACGGATTATGATATAGAATTTGCCATAAACAACAACATTGGCTGCTTTGTTGCCGATAATACCGAGGAACTCGACGGCATAGAAAGAGTATGCAAAAAACTCGGCAAAAAAAGTCAAAAAGTTTTATTGCGTCTTACTCCCGGAATAGATACGCACACATATGAGGCGGTAAATACGGGAAAAGTGGATTCAAAATTCGGAACGGCAATCGAAACGGGGCAGGCTTATGATATAGTTAAATATGCATTAAGCCTTGAACATATAGACCTTGCGGGTTTTCATTGCCATATAGGTTCGCAGGTGTTTGACTCCGACACTTTTTTGCGTGGCGCGGAAATTATGCTTAAATTTGCATACGGCGCAAAGCAAAAGTTTTCGTACGAAATGAGAGAACTTGACCTCGGCGGCGGTTACGGCGTAAGATATGTTGAAAGCGACCCCAAAATTGATATTGACCAAAACATTAAAACTGTTTGTGAATTTATAAAATCAGAGTGCGAAAAACTTAATATTAAAAAACCGTTTTTGCTTTTTGAACCGGGCAGAAGTATTGTTGCCGACGCGGGAATTACTTTGTACAGTGCAGGAACGGTAAAGCAAATTCCGGGATATAAAAATTATGTATCGGTAGACGGCGGTATGACCGATAATCCGCGATTTGCGCTTTACGGTTCACAGTATACGGTACTTCTTGCCAATCGGGCAGATGAAAAGTGTGACTTTAAAGCGTCGGTTGTAGGCAGATGCTGTGAAAGCGGCGATATTATTCAGGAAAATGTAATGCTGCCAAAACCCGAAAGGGACGATATAGTTGCGGTATGCACAACGGGCGCCTACAATTACTCTATGGCGTCCAATTACAACAGAATACCGCGTCCGCCTATTGTTATGATAGGCAGCAGTGGTGATTATATTGCCGTTAAACGCGAAACATTTGAACAAATTTGCGAGAACGATGTATAAAAATATTACATTAATGCTTGTATAATTTATAAAAAGTAATGAAAAAATACTAAAAACGCATAACGGTATTGACATTTTTTAAAAAAAGTGAGATAATTTAATTAAATTAATATACTGTTATAAATCAACTAATGGTAGAGGAGCGGTATTTATAAGTAATGCATTAAACACGGGGGACAATCCAAATGCATAAAAGGAAATATCGCCGAAATAAATAAAGTATTGTCCGTGCTTTGTTTGTTGGGCTGTATTATAATATAATGCAGACTGTCACATATGTGAAGCGCTATCCGTAGTTTAAGGTATTTAGGTTAATAATATAACCGCATACGTTTTAACTATGAGCGTTTGCGGTTTTTTTATATGTATTATTAATTTAAAAATATTTAAAAGGTGGTAATGACTTATGAAAAAATTGGTATCGGTATTACTTGCCGCAGCATTAATGGTAGGATTTGCAGGCTGCGGAGCAGACAAAAAACAATCTGCAAAAGACGACAGTGTTTTGCGTGTGGGTATGGAGTGCAACTATGCACCATACAATTGGTCGCAGGCAGATGACTCAAACGGCGCAATAGCCATCAAAAATGTAGATAATATGTACACAAACGGCTATGATGTACAGGTTGCAAAAAAAATAGCCGACGGACTCGGCAAAAAACTCGAAATTTACTCATATGAATGGGACAGCCTTATTCCGGGTGTTCAGTCGGGTAAACTCGATATGATTATAGCAGGTATGAGCCCAACGGACGAAAGAAAAGAAAAAATTGATTTTTCGGATAACTATTTTACATCAAATCTTGTTATTGTTACCAAAAAAGATGCTCTCAATGATGTTAAATCAATTGCGGATTTAAAAGGTAAAAAAATAGCCGCGCAGTCGGGTACATTCCATCTGCAGGCAATTACCGAACAATCAGAAGCACAGGTTAGCGAACTTGCAGACTTTTCAACAATGTTTATAGCGCTCGGTGCCGGCACAATCGACGGCTATGTTGCCGAAGAACCCACGGCTATGGCAGTAACCGAAGATGCAGCTTACAGCTATGTTCCACTTGTAAACAACGAAACCGGTTTTAAAGTTAAAGATGATGATGTAAGCATTGCGGTTGGTGTTAAAAAAGGTTCTGACCTTAAAGATAAAATAAATGATGTGCTTGCTGATTTTAATACGGACGCACAAAAGGAACTTATGGCAGAAATGGTAAAAATTGCGCCGGCAGATGAAGAATAATATTTAGTAGGTATAATAATATGTCACGATTTTTTACGGAAGTTATAAATATAGTAGCAAAATATCACAGCTACTTTTTAAAAGGTATAGGCTTTACAATGCTTATTGCTCTTGCAGGTACTTGCATAGGGCTTATTATAGGCCTTATAACGGGAATAGTGCGCACAATACCGCGCCCTAAAAACCCCGTTTTAAAAGTACTGCTTAAAATAGTAAATGCCGTTATAAGCATTTATGTTGAAATATTCAGAGGCACGCCTATGATGGTACAGTCTATGGTTATATTTTGGGGATATGCATTTATGAACGACGGTTTAACGCTTCCCCTTATTCCCGCAGGTATATTTATTGTGTCGATAAACACGGGTGCTTATATGGCAGAAATTGTACGCGGCGGTATTATTTCCATAGACAAAGGGCAGTTTGAGGGTGCATATTCAATAGGTATGAACCATTGGCAAACTATGTTAAGTGTAATTGTACCTCAAACAATGAGAAATATTTTGCCGGCAATAAGCAACGAGTTTGTTATAAATATTAAGGATACATCGGTGTTAAACGTAATCGGCGTAACGGAGCTTTATTTCTTTACTGCAAAAATTTCAAAAATGACCTGGTCTATATTTGAAACATATGTTGTTGCGTGTGCAATATACTTTGTTCTTACATTTAGCATAACGCGTATTCTTAAATGTATCGAACGCAAGCTCGACGGTCCCTCATCATATATTATACATCATTCATCAACAATGCCCGATGAAAGTTTTGTTGCAGAGGAGGGTGCAAAATGAGCGATACCAAACAAAACAAAATTATTGAAATAAACGGTCTGAAAAAATCGTTTGGCGAGGTAGAGGTATTAAAGGATATTAATTTTTCGGTTAATAAAGGTGATGTAACTTGTATTATAGGTTCGTCGGGTTCGGGAAAATCCACAATGCTCAGATGTATTAATTTGTTGGAAGAACCCACGGGCGGAGAAATTATATACAAAGGACAAAGTATTCTTGAAACCAAAAACATACCGGCATACAGAGCCAAAGTGGAAATGGTATTTCAAAGCTTTAATTTGTTTGAAAATATGACGGTTTTAAAAAACTGTATGATAGGACAAAGAAAAGTTTTAAAGTCAGATAAAGAAACAGCAAAAAAAGAGGCTATGTATTATCTTGAAAAAGTAGGTATGGCACCTTATATAAATGCAAAACCGCGTCAGCTTTCGGGCGGACAAAAACAAAGAGTTGCAATTGCACGTGCTCTTGCTATGAAACCCGATGTAATACTTTTTGATGAACCGACATCGGCACTCGACCCTCAAATGGTGGGCGAAGTTTTGGAGGTTATTAAAAACATTGCCAAAGAAGGACTTACAATGCTTATTGTAACTCACGAAATGGCATTTGCACGCGATGTTTCAAATCACGTTGTGTTTATGAACGAAGGTGTAATTTGTGAGGAAGGTACTCCCGAAGAAATATTTACCAATCCCCAAAAAGACGAAACTAAAGCGTTTTTGTCAAGATTTATGAATTCAAATAAATAAAACTGTAAAACGGTAGACATTTGCAAATGTTTACCGTTTTTTTTTTATGTAAAATGATAAAAAATTACCATTTTAGACAAATCACTGTGGTTTGAGTCACTTCGAACCAGTCTAAGCTGTAATAAAATAGATACAAATCCACAGTGCTTGTTCTGATTATAAAGCAGGTAGCTACTCCTGCAATATAGCTTCTTGAGGAAAGGAGAAATAATTAAAACCACCCCTTTCGAGATGGTTTTAATTATACGTGTTTT
>USKN01000085.1 GCA_900555295.1 uncultured Eubacteriales bacterium | reverse complement strand
CATCGGTATTTTTATAAAATATATTTTTAATAATACCTCCGTAATTTATTATTTCAACTTTTAAACCTTTTCCGTTATCAAGTGTAAATACATATACTTGTTTACCGTCGGCAATGCCGAACTCTTTTTTAGAAATGCTCATTATAAAAACTCCTTTATTTATTTGGTATATATTATATATAATTATTATACAATAAAATAATATAAAATTCAACACTTGCATTTTAATATATAGTTGTGGTATAATTGTAACGTATGTTCAAATTCTGCCAAAACTGTAGTATTTGGTAAATAAAAATAAAAGCGGAGTGACATTTAATGACGCGTAACATTAACGGATTAAATATAAATTATTTTGAAAAAGGAAACGGACCTTTAATAGTACTTTTGCACGGTTGGGGCTCAAACATAAGCCTTTTTGAAAGTATGACGGAAAACGTACTGTGTAAAAAATACAAAACGCTTGCATTTGATATGCCCGGGTTTGGTTTGAGCGACGAACCCAAAGAAGCTTGGAATGTTGACGCATATGCCGATTTTGTATTGGAATTTTTAAAAGATTACAACGACAAAAAAATAATTTTTCTCGGTCACTCATTCGGCGGCAGAGTAATTATTAAGCTTGCATCACGCAAAAATCTGCCGTTTGAAATAGATAAAGTTATTTTAGTTGACAGTGCGGGTGTTTTACCCCAAAAAACAACAAAACAAAAATTTAAAATAAAACTGTATAAAGCGGGCAAAAAAATCCTTTCTGTGCCCGTAATTAAAAACATATTCCCAAACGCTGTTGAAAATATGCGCAAAAAAAGCGGCTCGGCAGATTACAACGCCGCATCACCCGTAATGCGCAAAGCACTTGTAATGGCGGTAAACGAAGATTTAACACATCTTTTTTCAAATATAACGTGTCCCGTATTGCTGGCATGGGGAAAAAACGATACGGCAACTCCCGTATCCGACGCATTGATTATGAAAAATGCTATGCCAAAGTCCGAGTTGAAAATTTTTGAAAACAGCGGACATTATGCATTTTTGGACGAAATGTTTGATTTTAACAAAACTCTTGCAAATTTTTTAAATATTAATTAATTTTATAAATCGGAAATGAGGAAATAATATGCTTTCGTTACATACGGCATTAATAGTTTTAACGGTAATATCATTTATTGCCTATTGTGTGTCATCAATCAAATTCATACATTTTTTTCAGCTTAATTCGTATCAGTTAAAATCACACACAACGTGGGTTAAACGCAATACAAAAAAATTACTTCCCAATATTTTATTTGGAATACTTACACTTATACTTGCAATGCAAAATAATGCAATTGCCGTTATACTTGCAAACATAATTATGCTTGTATCGATTTATTTTGTAAAACCGCAAAAGGCAAAAAAACCGCTTGTGTATACTATGCGCATTAAAAGATTTATTGCAACTCACACGGTTTTGTTTGTGTTAATCATCCTTGCTGCGCACTTTGCGTCAAATGCGGCATACGGTGCGCTTGCAGCCTTTACTCTGTGCCCGTTTATTATATTTGTTACGGCGGCAATTAACGCACCTATAGAAAAAGGCGTAAAAACCCATTATATAAACGACGCAAAAAAAATGCTTAAATCCTGCCCCAATCTTAAAATTATAGGCGTTACGGGCAGCTACGGAAAAACAAGCGTAAAATACTGTCTTACATCTTTACTTAAAACACGATACAATGTTTTAATGACTCCCGAAAGCTATAACACACCTATGGGAGTGGTTAAAACCATTCGCGAAAACCTTTCTGCCGTGCATGAAATATTTGTGTGCGAAATGGGAGCGCGTCACGTAGGAGATATAAAAGAAATATGTGATATAGTAAACCCGTCTGACGGGGTAATAACTTCCGTTGGACCCCAGCATCTTGAAACCTTTAAAACTCTCGATAACATTAAAAACACAAAATTTGAACTTGCGGACGCAGTACAAAACTCAAACGGCGGAAAAATGTTTTTAAACTGTGAAGATGAAAACGTATATACCCACGCACTCAAAAAATACAATAAATTATCGGGTAAAAACACAGTAACATACTCAATTTCAAAAGACACCGATTATAAAGCGTTTAATATTACCGCTTCAAGTATGGGAACATCTTTTACCGTTTCGGCGCCCAACGGTGAAACCGAAGATTTTTCAACACCGCTTGTGGGCAAACATAACGTAATTAACGTATTGGGCGCAATAGCGGTTGCACACACTTTTAATATACCACTTAAAGAATTATGTATTCCCGTAAAGCGCTTAAAAAGCGTACCGCACCGCCTTGAGCTTAAAGACGGAAAAAACGCTTGCATAATAGACGATGCGTACAACGCCAATCCGTTTGGTACAAAAGCGGCGCTTGAAACGCTTGCACTGTTTGACGGATTTAAAATAACCGTAACTCCGGGAATGGTTGAACTCGGCGATAAAATGGAAGAATGTAACCGCGAGTTCGGCAGAAATTTGTCGAATGTATGCGACTATGTTATATTGGTGGGCCAAAAACAAGCGGAAGATATATTAAAAGGCTTACGTGACAATAATTATCCGAGCAGCAAAATATTTGTTGCCGATACGGTTGAGCAAGCCATACAAAAAGCTTACGGCATAAACTCCGACGGCAGAAAAAAATATATTTTGCTTGAAAACGACTTAACCGATAATTATATATCTTAAATTATTAAAAAGAGAGGTTATTATTTATGAAAATTAAAGTTGCCGTAATGTTCGGCGGAAAAAGTACCGAACACGATATATCGATAATATCAGCTATTCAGGCAATAAACTATCTTGACAGAACAAAATATGATGTTATACCCGTATATATAACAAAAGATAATGAGTTTTACATCGGCGAAAATATAGGAAAAATAGAAAGCTACACCAACATTACAAAACTTTTGGGCGAAAGCACTCAAGTTACATTTGTACGCGAAAAAGGCAAGGCAAATATTGTTAAACTCTGTCCCAAAATGTTTGAAAAGAAAACGGTGTGCTCCATAGATGTGATTTTGCCCGTTGTACACGGCACAAATGTTGAAGACGGAACACTTCAGGGATTTATTTCTATGCTTGGAGTACCGTATGTCGGCTGTGATGTTACTTCATCTGCGGTGGGGATGGATAAATATGTTATGAAAACTCTGTTTAAAGATAATAATATACCCGTTCTTGACTGTGTACGCTGTCTGTCGCACGATTATTTTAACGACTGTGAAAACTCAATTAAATTAATTGAGCAAAAAATTTCATACCCCGTAATTATAAAGCCCGTCAACTTGGGTTCGAGCATTGGTATTTCAAAAGCGTCAAATAATGCCGAACTGCGCGCGGCACTCGATACGGCATTTAAATTTGCCGATACCGTACTTGCAGAAAAAGCTATTGTAAATTTAAAAGAAATCAATTGCTCGGTTATGGGCGACAGTATTGACGCAATGGCGTCGGAATGTGAACAGCCGATATCAAGCGACGAGATTTTATCTTTTAACGAAAAGTATTTAAACGGCTCAAAATCAAAGGTGAAATCCTCCGACAATGCAGGTATGGCAAGTTTAAGCCGTAAAATACCTGCCGATATATCCGATGACACAAGAGACGAAATACGCAAAATGGCTGTAAAAGCATTTAAATGTCTTTCGGCAAACGGCGTAATACGAATTGACTTTATGATTGACCAAGACGATAACAAGATATATCTTAATGAAGTAAACACAATCCCGGGTTCTTTATCGTTCTATTTGTGGGAACCTATAGGTATGCCCTACTCAAAACTTCTCGATAATATAATTAATCTTGCGTTTAAACGTTTTCGCCGTCAAAGCGAGCTTACATTTACATTTAAATCAAATGTACTTGAGGGAATTAAATTGGGCGGAACCAAAGGAAGCAAAATGTAAAATGTCACTTAATTTGCAATAAAAGCATATTAAATTAATCAAATTACACAAATGCAAAAAAAACTCTTTACAAGATAAAAAAAGTATGGTATAATTTGTTATGTTGAGCCTGTTGCAAAGGTTACGGAGTCTCCGTCCCTGTCTTTGTAATGCGGCGGTAAGTAACGCAAAATGCGTATACTAAATTTTAAAGGAGGAAACAAAAATGTTAAAAGAAACAAAACAAGCTATTATTAACGAGTACAAAACTCACGAAGGCGATACAGGTTCGCCCGAGGTGCAAATTGCTATTCTCACATATCGCATCAATCACCTCACAGAACACCTTAAATCCAATATGAAAGACCATCACTCAAGAAGAGGTCTTCTTAAAATGGTTGGTAAAAGAAGAGGTTTATTGCAGTATCTTGCTAAAATCGACATTGAAAGATACCGTTCAATCATAGCAAGACTTAACATCAGAAAGTAGTTTAGTTTGTAGGCAAAGGAGTTATTTTTATATATTTTATAATATACTCTCCTTTGCCTGCTTTGTATATTAATATACAAACAACAAGCAAATAATAAACAAAAATTACAGGATAAATTTTTGTATCGGAATTAGCAGTTAGATATGCTCTTTATTAACATACGGCAATAAAAGGCATATTTAAGTGCTAAAGCTGGTAAAAAATTTCCTGTAAATTTATAAGGAGGAAATTTTTAATGGAAAACACAAAAAAAGTTTTTAAAACAACAATTGCAGGCAGAGATTTTGTTGTTGAAACAGGAGAAGTTGCACAGCTTGCAAGCGGAAGCGCACTTATAAAATACGGCGATACAACCGTTCTTGCAACCGCTACCGCATCTCCAAAGCCGAGAGATGGAGTTGACTTTTTCCCGTTAAGCGTTGATTATGAAGAAAAAATGTATGCCGCAGGTAAAATTCCCGGCGGATTTTTAAAACGTGAGGGTAAACCCAGCGACCACGCAATTCTTACAAGCCGTGTAATCGACAGACCTATAAGACCTCTGTTCCCCAAAGATTACAGAAACGATGTTGGCTTGGTTGCAACGGTTCTTTCAACAGATATCGATAATGCACCCGAAATTGTAGCAATGAACGGTGCGTCAATTGCAATATCTATTTCGGAAATGCCTTTTGCAGGACCTATAGGCGCCGTACAGGTTGGACTGGTTGACGGCGAATTTGTAATTAACCCTACTTTGGAACAACGTGAAAAGAGCCTTATGGCGCTTACCGTTGCAGGTACAAAACAAAAAGTTGTTATGATTGAGGCAGGAGCAAAAGAAGTACCGGAAGACACTATGTTTGACGCTATAGTATTTGCTCACCAAGAAATTAAAAAAATATGTGAATTTATAGATACAATTGTGGCAGAAGTAGGAAAAGAAAAAGCCCCCTACCAGGCTCACGAAGTTGATCACGAACTTTTTGACACAGTATATGATTATGCATACGACAAAATTTGCTATGCAATAGACACCGATGATAAAAGAATACGTGATGACAGAATGAAAGAACTTACGGACGAATTAAACGAAAAATTCCCCGAACTTCTTGAAGGACGCGACACCGAGCTTGAGGAAGTATACTATAAAATACAAAAAGAAATTGTACGCAAATGGCTTATTGAAGACCATAAACGTGTTGACGGACGTAAGATAGACGAAATAAGACCGCTTGCATCTAAAGTAGGTATTATACCGCGTGTTCACGGGTCGGGTCTTTTTACAAGAGGACAAACACAAGTACTTACAATTGCAACACTCGGCGCAACAAGTGAAGCGCAAACAATAGACGGCATTGATGAAACAACATCAAAAAGATATATTCACCACTATAACTTCCCGTCATACTCCGTTGGTGAAACAAAACCCTCAAGAGGTCCGGGACGCCGCGAAGTTGGTCACGGTGCATTGGCTGAAAGAGCGCTCGAGCCTGTTATACCAAGTGTAGACGAATTCCCGTATACAATAAGACTTGTTTCGGAAGTGCTTTCTTCAAACGGTTCAACATCACAGGGGTCGGTATGCGGAAGTACACTTGCACTTATGGACGCCGGTGTACCTATTAAGGCACCTGTAGCCGGTATTTCATGCGGACTTATAACCAAAGACGACGACTTTCTTACAATGGTTGATATACAAGGTGTTGAGGACTTTTACGGTGATATGGACTTTAAAGTTGCCGGAACAAAAAAAGGTATTACCGCAATTCAAATGGACTTAAAAATAGACGGTCTTACCTATGACATAATTAAAAGTGCACTCACAAAAACACGTGACGCAAGATACTATATACTCGATGAGGTAATGCTCAAAGCAATACCCGAACCGCGTGCAGAACTTTCGCCGTATGCGCCCAAAATTATTACACTTAAAATTAACCCCGATAAAATTAAAGATGTTATTGGTACAGGCGGTAAAGTTATTCAAAAAATTATTGCAGATACAGGCGTTAAAATTGATATTGAAGATGACGGCTCTGTATTTATTGTTACAAACGACGCTGACGGTGCAAAACGTGCCGTTGCAACAATTGAAGGTATAGTTGCAGAACCCGAGGTTGGCAAAATTTACCTCGGAACGGTTAAAAACATTATAGAAATAGGCGCATTTGTTGAATTTATGCCCGGACGTGAAGGTCTTGTGCACATTTCAAAACTTGACAACAAGCGTGTAAATAAAGTTGAAGACGTTGTTCATATCGGTGATGAAATTATGGTTAAACTTACCGAAATTGACAGACAAGGCAGATACAATCTTTCAAGAAAAGACGCACTTCCAAAAGAAGACAAATAAAATAATACAATTTAAAACCGTGTTGTCGCATAAAAAAACCGACGGCACGGTTTTTAAAAACTCGTATTTAAAAGGCGGTTAATTATGAATTACGAATTAAGCAACTTAACCAAACAGATATCTAAAATTAACGATAAACTCCCCCAATGTAAACTCCCTGTGTGGGACGAACTCCCGATACTGGATTTATATATGGACCAGGTAATTATTCTTATAAAAAAATACATTTCGGTGTTTAGTTTGACAGATGCCGACAAAATAAGCATAACGCCGTCAATGATTAATAATTACGTTAAATTAAAAATAATGCCGGCTCCCGTAAAAAAGAAATATTCAAAAACCCACATTGCATACCTTATAATTATATGCACATTAAAGCAAACAATGAGTATGGCGGAAATACAAAAAATTATACCTGTAGGATTGCAGGAAAATGAGGTTAAAAACACTTATAATTCGTACGTTTTAAATCAGCTTAAAACATTTGAATATGTACGAAAAGAACTTGCGTCGGTTGTAAAATCCGCAGAAGAAGACGCAAAAACAAATCCGCAATCGGTATCGGATTTAATAATGCAAATTGCAATTAAAACAAGCTTAACAAAAATTATAAACGATAAATTACTCTCGCTTGAATATACAAGTGAAACAAAACAACAAAACCAAATCGGAGGATAACAATATGACAAAAATTCTTTTTGTATGTCTTGGAAATATATGCCGTTCGCCAATGGCTGAATTTGTATTAAAAGATATGGTAAAAAGGCGCGGTATTGAAAAAGATTTTTTAATCCGGTCGGCTGCAACAAGCGACGAGGCTGTTGGCTGTGCGGTTCATAAAGGCACAAAGAACAAGCTTGCCGAATTTAATATTTCAACCGATGGTAAATATGCCGTTCAGCTTAAACGCGACGATTATAACAAATATGACCTTATAATAGGCATGGAACAAAACAACATAAACGATATGCTTTATATTTTTGGCAATGATCCCGACAATAAAGTTTATAAACTGCTTGATTTTGCAAACGGCGGCGATATTGCCGACCCGTGGTATACACATAATTTTGATAAAACGTATGATGATATTCTTTGCGGCTGCAACGGCATACTGAAACGATTGGGGTATTTACCGAAATAATCAAAAGGGGGAATCCCTCATTTTGTGTAAACTCCAAATTAGGCTCCAAAATGATAGTATAA
>USKN01000084.1 GCA_900555295.1 uncultured Eubacteriales bacterium | reverse complement strand
GATTGCAAAAACATCCATCGTCAGGCAATGCGTGTTCGAGTCTCGTTTGCCTAAATAAAACTAACAAATCAAATTTTTATTGCTATAACAAAATACCGTGCCAAAATAAGCGCGGTATTTTGTTATTTTAAAATATAAAAAACCGATTAAAAAATAATCGGCTTTTGTTTAAAATACTATTTTAAAAGAAGTGATAATACAAAAGATGTTACTATAAATAAAATTGATATTACAGCAGTAAGTTTTTCAAGTAAACCATCTAATGTTCTTGCTTTGTTTTTTCCAAAAAACGTTTCGGCACCGCCGGCAATTGAACCCGAAAGACCGGCTGTTTTACCCGACTGAAAAAGTACCACTACAATTAAAAACAATGAAAGTATTACGTGAACAACAGTTAATATGTTTTGCAGCATTATTAAATACACCTCCATAATTATTCATTCTAAAACACATATATCTTATAATAACACAAATGGCGCTATTTTTCAAGTGTTTTTTTGCATTTTTATAAAAAAAGCAAAAAATTGTTATGATATATTGTAAAAATAGCATTTTAAGTAAACATTTTGTGAATTTTTTAAAAAAGGGGTAGATTTTTTTTAAAAAATGTTGCATAATATAAAATAGAATATTGATGTTGATTTATTATACATAATGGAGGAAGTATTATGAAGTATGTTGTTATTTTAGGTGACGGTATGGCAGATTATCCTGTTGACGAACTTGGCGGAAAAACACCGCTTGAGTGTGCGCATAAACCCAATATAGATTATTTATGCAGCAAAGGTGAAGTTGGGCTTGTAAAAAACGTTCCCGAAAATCTTGCACCCGGAAGTGATGTTGCAAACCTGTCGGCAATGGGCTATGACCCTCAAAAATGTTATACGGGACGATCTCCTCTTGAAGCGGTAAGTATAGGCATAGACATTAAAGATACCGATATGATATTCAGATGCAATGTTGTTACTTTAAGCGAAGACGGTGATTATGACGATAAAGTAATAATTGACCACAGCGCCGATGAAATAACCACAGACGAAGCAAAACAGCTTATTGACGCGGTAAACGAAGCATTTAAAGATGATAAGCGTTTTAAATTTTATACAGGTGTAAGCTATCGCCACGCACTTGTATGGGATAACGGCCCCGATGATTTTGTTCTTACTCCGCCGCACGATATTCTTGAAAAAAGAATTGGCGATTATATGCCGAAAGGAAAAGACGCACAGCCGATTTATGAAATGATGAAAAAAAGCTATGACATATTAAATAATCACCCCATAAATATTAAAAGAGCCGAACGAGGTCTTAACAAAGCTAATTCAATATGGATTTGGGGTGAGGGCAGAAAACCGCGCCTTGAAAATTTTGAAAAAAAATTCGGACTGCACGGAAGCGTTATTTCGGCAGTTGACCTTATTAAAGGAATTGCCATATGCGCCGGTATGAACTCAATTGATATTGATGGTGCAACGGGAAATATTAATACCGATTTTGACGCAAAAGCAAGGGCATGTATTGACGCTCTTAAAGGCGGCAGCGATTATGTATATATTCATATGGAAGCACCCGATGAATGCGGTCACAGACACGAGGTTGAAAACAAAGTTAAATCAATAGAACTTATAGATGAAAAAGTTGTGGGATATGTTAAATGCGAACTTGATAAAATGGGAGAACCGTATAAAATACTTGTATTACCCGATCATCCTACACCTCTTAAATTAAGAACTCACGTAAGGGACGCGGTACCGTATATACTCTACAGCAGTGAAAATAAAACAGACAGCGGTATTTGCTGCTATACCGAAAATAACGCAAAGAAAAGCGGAATACAGATTGAAAAAGGATATACACTTATACAAAAAATGATTGGCAAATAGATTGTATGTTATTTTACAGATTTATAAATTTATACATTTTTTAACGGGAGGAACAAACAATGAGCGACAGTTTAAAAATTCTTGTGGTTGATGATGAGATAAATATATGTGAACTCGTAAGGCTTTACTTAAAAAAAGACGGTTATGATGTAACCTGTTCTCATAACGGTGATGACGCGTTAAGATTGTTTGCATCTCAAAAATTTGACGCAATAATACTTGATATTATGCTCCCCGGAACAGACGGCGTTGAAGTTTTAAAACAAATACGAAAAACAAGCAAAGTACCCGTTATTATGCTTACTGCCAAAGGTGAAACAATAGACAAGGTTTTGGGACTTGAACTCGGCGCCGACGACTATATGGTAAAACCGTTTGAACCCAAAGAACTTACCGCACGGCTTAAAGCGGTATTAAGACGTGCCGCACCCGAAGAAATACAGTCCAAAAGCCGTGTGGATTTTGAAAAGTTGAGCATTGATATGGATACATACGAATTAAAACTTGACGGTGAGGCAATCAAAGTGCCGCCAAAAGAGCTTGAGTTATTGTTTTATTTATGCTCACATCCCGGAAAGGTTTTTACACGTGATCAATTGCTTGACGCAGTATGGGATTATGAATTTTACGGTGATTCCCGTACCGTTGATGTTCATATTAAAAGACTTCGTGAAAAAATAGATAAATATAAGGACTTATGGGAAATTGTTACTGTGTGCAGAGTCGGTTACAAATTTGAGGTGAAACACAGTGAATAAAAGCATTATGAAAAAACTGCTTATAGGCAGTATTACAGTGGTGCTTGTTACATTTTTAACTGTATGCGTTGTATTTGTGGGATTTATAGAGAAAAATGCAATTGCCGATAAAACAAAAGAACTTAAAGCCTCGGTAAACAGAATAACCGAAATATCGCGCGTTGCATTTTTAAATAAATCAACTCACATGGATTTTATATATAACACTATGATAGATAACATTGCCTATAACACCAATATATCTATTATAATATTTGATACAAACGGAAATATTGTAACGGTATCGGGATTAAATAAAAGCGATTATAACGGTAAAAAACTTGAGGACAAGTATTTTAAAAAAGTACTGAACGGAAACGAATTTGTGCAAACAGGCTTACTAGATTCTCTATACGGAGAAGATACGCTTACCGTAGGCGCACCAATGATAAGTGACGGTATTACAATCGGGGGCGTTTTTCTTACACAATCAATATCCGAGCTTAAAAGCGTAAGCTATGATTTGTTTTCGGAACTGTTTATATTTTTGCTTGCCGCAATGATTTTTTCTTTTATACTGTTTTATGTGGTTTCAAGGCAAATAAGCATTCCTATAAAACGAATTGACGAAGCCGTGGGCGAGTTTACCAAAGGTAATTTTTCAAAACGTGTTGAATACAAAAGCAATAATGAACTCGGGCGGCTTGCCGAAAATTTTAATGAAATGGCAACAAGCCTTGAAAATCTCGAAAATTCAAGAACAACATTTATATCCGATGTATCACACGAATTAAGAACGCCTATGACAACCATATCGGGTTTTGTTGAGGGAATACTTGACGGTACAATAGAACGTGAAAACGAAGATAAGTATTTGTCTATTGTATTATCCGAAAGCAAACGTCTTTCACGTCTTGTAGACAACTTGCTTAAAATTTCACGTATGGAAAAAAACAATGTTCCCCTAAAAAAAGAAAAATTTGACATAAACGAACTTATACGGCTTGTTATAATAAGATTTGAAAATCAAATAAACGCAAAACACATAGATGTTGATTTGATTTTAAGCGATGACAGATGTATGGTGTTTGCCGACAAGGATAATATAAACCAGGTACTTGTAAATTTGTTTAACAATGCGGTAAAGTTTACCGAAGACGGCGGATATATAAAAATAAGAGTATGGGTTCATCAAAAAAAATGTTATGTTGAAATTAAAAATTCGGGACACGGAATTGAAAAAGAAAACCTAAACCGTATATTTGAACGTTTTTACAAAACAGACCGTTCGCGCAGTGAAGATAAAACAGGAGTAGGACTCGGGCTTTATATTGTAAAGAAAATTATAGACAAACACGGCGAAAAAATATGGGCCGCAAGCGTTCCCGACAGTTATACGTCTTTTACTTTTTCTCTTGCTCACGTTAAAGGCGACAAAGAATTAAACGATAATTAATGATTTTACTTTTTTTAAACATTTTATTCATAATTTGTTCAAATAAATATTGTATTATATATTTAAAGAAATGAAATAAACATTTTAGGAGGTTTTTAAAATGGACGAATTTAAATGGTATAATGACGATTTTCAAAACGGAAGAGAAAAAACTTCCGACAGCACAAATGACAATACAAATAGCGATACTTGCTACAGCACAACGGTAAAAAAGAAAAGAAAACTCTTTAAAAAACCCATTTCAATGACAGCAATGGTTGTTGCAATTGCACTTACCGCTGTTATAACGGTTTCGGGATATTCACTTGTTTCACCGTTGGTTAAAAATAAAATGGATACATCATTATCGGATAATTTGAGCGATACAAATTCAAAAACAAGCAAAACACAATCCGATGCAAAGAAAACGGCAAATGTTGTAACCACTGCAAAAAAGGACGCACTTTCAACTCCCGAAATTGTAGATATGGTTGGTCCTGCCGTAGTAGGTATTATTAATAAAGCCGTATATTCGTCTTACGGTAATATGTTCGGTCAGGGCGGTTCAAATAATGAGGAAGTTGAGCAAAGCTCCGGTTCGGGTGTTGTAATAAGCGCCGATGGATATATAATTACAAACAATCACGTAATAGAAGGCGCGTCGGGTCTTGTGGTTATTTTAAATAACGGCGAACAATACACGGCAAAAGTTGTAGGTTCCGACACAAAAACAGACCTTGCCGTACTTAAAATTGATGCAAGCGAACTCACATACGCAAAACTCGGTGTAAGCTCCGATTTGCGTGTAGGCGATACCGCAATTGCAATAGGTAATCCCTTGGGACAGGAATTTGCGGGTACAACCACACAGGGCATTATAAGCGGACTTAACAGAAGTGTAACGGTTGACAACAAAACCCTTACGCTCATTCAAACAGACGCCGCAATTAACCCCGGTAATTCGGGCGGCGCGCTTGTAAACTGCTATGGTGAAGTAATAGGTATTAATACCGCTAAAATTTCTTCAAGCTCGCTTGAAGGTCTTGGATTTGCAATTCCGATTGATGAAGCAAAACCAGTTACAGAAGACCTTATTACAAACGGATATGTAACAGGCAGACCCGTAATAGGTATTGCAGGACGTGCAGTAACCGAAAAAGACGCACAAGCTTACAACCTTAAAGTAGGTGTTTATGTATCAAGTATGACAGCCAACTCACCGGCACATATGGCGGGTATTAAAATTGGCGATATAATAACCGAATGTGAAGGTAAAAAAATAACAACGGTTGATGAACTTAACGAAATTAAAAACAAACATGCGGTTGGCGATGAGTTAAAACTTAAAGTTTATCGTCAGGGTAAAACAGTAAATATTACACTCATTTTGGGTGAAGAAGTACCCGACAATAACTAAAGTTTTACAAATATAAACACAAATAAAACCGATGCTTTTCCCCCTCATTTTACGGCATCGGTTTTATTTGTTTGTGTATGGTATTTTTTATATATCCGCTTCTTGGGGAATATGTTTTGCAAGTGAACGGTTTGTGTATTTTTTATCGTATGTTACCTCCTTAATTATATCGATAAATTCGGGAAACACAATATTGTCGTCCTCGCTTAGCAATTCACATTCAATATATGCTTGGTTTTTCCAAAACGGAAAAATATCTATTTCAAAATATGTGTTATTATACATAAGGCAGTAGCGGTTTTTAACTATCGCGTTTAACTCGGTATCTTTAAATGCGCTTAAACGCTCATATTCCGATTTGGAAATAAACGTTTCGTTTTCAATACGTTTAATATCGGATATAAATGTTTTTTGCGTTTTTATATAAATATACTCGTTTTCATTGCCTCGTTTTCGTATACGTATATTATTGCCGTCTTTATCGGGCTTTAAATATATTTGCGTTATATTTGTTTTTGCACAGCAGGATAAATTTTCGAGCATTTCAATATTGGGGTACTTTATTAAAAATTTACGCTCGGTTTCATAACTTTGAGGATATCCGAGCAGGTGAAATATATGTTCCCGCATATATTCGTATTGACCGCTTTGTTTGGGTATTATACGCAAATGCGGTGTACCCGTCCAATCGGATATAAGTTTATTATCGTGAGCGGGTATTCCGTCCGAATATATAAATACACCGTCGTAAATGTCACGCTGCAAAACAGATGACGGCGCTGTGTTTTCGATTGTATACAGAAAAATTACCGTATCGTACTGTTCGCTATTGCAATTATCGTTATAGTTTAATATATGGCAGGATAAACCCGCAGCGGTTTGTATGTCATTTTTTATTAAAAGGCTTATGTCTGTTTTATTGTATTGTGAAATTATTATTTTTTTCATTATTAATCACTCTCCGCATATATAATATAACAGATTTAAACCGTTTTGTCAAAAAAATAAAACAGAAAGGACGAAATGTATGATAGAAATTAAAAATATTACAAAATCATACGGTTCAAAAAAGGCACTCAACAATATTTCATTTACGGTAACCAAAGGAGAAATTCTTGGTTTTTTGGGCCCAAACGGTGCAGGCAAAAGCACAACAATGAATATTATAACGGGTTATTTGTCACCAAGTGACGGTAGTGTAACGGTAGACGGATTTGACACTGTTAAAAATTCTTACGAATGCAGAAAACGAATTGGCTATCTGCCCGAAACTCCTCCGCTTTATACCGATATGACGGTTGATGAATACCTTGATTTTGTTTACGATATAAAAAAAGTAAAAATAAATAAAAAAGAACACATAGATAATATTTTGGAACTTGTGGGAATTGCCGATGTAAGAGCAAGGCTTATTAAAAATTTATCAAAAGGATATAAACAGCGCGTGGGGATTGCACAAGCACTTATGGGTAATCCCGAGGTGTTAATACTTGATGAACCAACGGTGGGACTTGACCCAAAACAAATTATTGAAATACGAAATGTAATTAAAGATTTGGGCAAGGACAGAACGGTTATTTTAAGTTCGCATATTTTGTCCGAAATAAGCGCAATATGCGAAAGAGTTATTATTATTAACAAAGGCGAAATTGTAGCTGAAGACACTCCCGAAAATTTGAGCAGGAAACTATCGGGTGATAATAAATTTGAAGTGCGTATATCCGGTGACAGAAATATAATTGAGAATGTATTTGAAAACATAAACGGAATAATAAGCGCCGACTCGCTCGGACAAAAAGAGGAAGGCTCGTACGATTATGTAATAGAATGTGAAAAAGATGTTGACGTACGAAAAGAACTCTTTGCCGCACTTGCCGAAAAAAATTTACCTATTCTTATGGTTAAAGCGGTTGATATGAGCCTTGAGGATGTATTTTTGCAAATTACGGCAAACGGCGGTATTAAAGACGACGCTGCTATATCTAATAACAATAATGATATAACAAATGAAAACAATACGGACAGCAATGAGGAGGTAATGTAAAATGTATGCAATATATAAAAAAGAAATCAAATCATATTTTCTATCACCTCTCGGATATGTTTTTCTCGGCGGTTTTACGCTTGTAACCGCATTGTTTTTTGCAATTTATAATTTACTGCACGGCATAGGCGATATTTCTTATGTATTTTCAAACATCACGCTTTTACTTGTTTTTCTTGTACCCATACTTACAATGCGCTCGGTAGCTGATGAACGCGGTAAAAAAACCGACCGTCTTTTGCTTACGTCGCCCGTAAATGTAAGCGAAATTATATTGGGTAAATTTTTTGCGGCCTGTACCGTGTTGGGCGCCGCGCTTATAATAACGCTTATTTACCCTATAATATTGGCATTTTACACTAAAACGGATTGGGGTAAAATTTTAGGAACATATATAGGATTTTTCCTTATGGGTGCAACGTTTATATCAATAGGTATATTTATTTCGTCACTTACCGAAAACGTTATAATGTCAGCTGTATTATCGTTTATAATACTT
>USKN01000083.1 GCA_900555295.1 uncultured Eubacteriales bacterium | reverse complement strand
AACCGACAAGCTGAAAGATTGTGAAAAACATCCGATGGCGGGCAATGCGTGTTCAACTCCCTCTTGCCTAAGCGCATATAAAAAAACGCGCAAAACATAAAGAATATAATACTTTTTAAGCAAACTCCAAATAGATATAACCTGCACAAAAATCATTAAAGTGCAGGTTATCTTTTTAAATTTTAAAAAACGGGAACAAACACCGTTCTGCTCGTCCCCGCGCACCTTTGTACTTTTTTGTTTAATTTAAAATTTATTTTAAAACAATCTTGTGGAATGTTTTTTTACCCTTTTTAATTATAATTTCGCCGTTATCGTCAAAATTATCTTTGGTAACACTATAATTAAAGTCGGTAATTTTATCGCCGTTTATGCTTACACCGCCCTGCTGTACAAGACGTCTGCCGTCTGATTTTGAGGGGATAAGCTGTGCTTTAAGCATAAGTTCCAATATATTAATTCCGTCTTTTATTTCATCATCGTCCACTTCGGTTGACGGCATATTTTCGGTATTTCCGCCGCCGCCAAAAAGTGCCGCCGCCGCACTTTGTGCTTTTTGTGCTTCTTCTTCGCCGTGTACAAGCTTTGTAACCTCATACGCAAGACGTTTTTTAGCCTCGTTAATCTGCGAGTCTTTTAATTTTGCGTACTCGTCTATTTCGTCAAGCGGCATAAACGTTAAAAGTTTAAGGCATTTAATTACATCGGCATCGTCAACATTAACCCAATATTGGTAAAAATCATAAGGAGTGGTTTTATTTCTGTCAAGCCACAATGCGCCGTTTGCGGTTTTACCCATTTTTTTGCCCTCACTGTTTGTAAGGAGTGTAAATGTCATACCGTAAACGTCTTTTTGGTCTTTACGTCTGCAAAGTCTTATTCCGGCAAGAATATTTGACCATTGGTCGTCGCCGCCGAGTTCTATTTTACAGCCGTATCTGCGGTTAAGCTCAAGAAAATCGTATGCCTGCATAAGCATATAGTTAAATTCCAAAAACGAAAGTCCTTTTTCAAGACGCTGTTTAAAGCACTCCGCGGTAAGCATTGCATTTACCGAAAAGCACGAGCCGATATCTCTTATAAAATCAACATAGTTTAAATCCAAAAGCCAATCGGCATTGTTTACCATAAGCGCTTTGCCGTCCGAAAAGTCTATAACGCGTGACAGCTGTTCTTTAAAGCACTCACAGTTGTGGTCTATTGTTTCTTTAGTCATCATTTGGCGCATATCGGTTCTGCCCGACGGGTCGCCTATATGCCCCGTGCCGCCGCCTATAAGCGCAATAGGTCTGTGGCCTGCGTCCTGCATATGCTTCATAACTATCATTTGCAAAAAGTGTCCTACGTGCAAACTGTCTGCCGTTGGATCAAAACCTATATAAAAAGTTACTTTTTCGTTATCGAGTAAATTTCTTATTTCTTCTTCGTGTGTTACCTGAGCTATAAGCCCTCTTTCTTTCAGTGTATCGTATACGCTCATTTGTTATCCTCCCCATACAAATTTTGCGATTTGTATTATATAAAATCCTATGTAAAATTTTACTACTTTTTTACTTAATTGTCAACCGATTTAACACTTTTTATTTAACGCCGCGCTTAAAAATACGGTAAATGCAATCCGTTATACGTACATATGCCGGATGATAAACAATAAAAAACGCGGTTAAAACAAAATACGGAAATTTAATATCGGCAAAATACGACTTGTTAAATTTAAGTATTGCAATGTATGCCGCCGCACCGTAAAATACATCAAAAGCAATAATTACAAGCTTTTTAAACGCAAAATGTATTTTGGTATCGTATATATAATAAACAAACGGCATAATACCAAAAAACAGGCAAAAAGCCAATGCGGCAAAAACATTTGGTATTACGGCAAAAGACAGTGCCGACGACGCGGCATACACAACCGCCGAAAGCTTAACTCCCGCCTCGCGTATGCATATTCCTATCATAACCGATGCCAAAATATAAAAAGCAACGTCAAATAAATTAAGTGCCGCCGACATATAAAGAAACAATACCGTAAGCGCGGTATATATTCCGCCGTAGGCGGCTTTTGCCGACGGCGATTTTTTGTTGTACGGTAACATTTTAATCAACACCCTCCGCCGCATGAATTGCATAAACAGTTAAGGCATAAAACCGTTGAGCAAGCGTCGCACAAATCATTTGTTCGGTCGTAGCCATAACCCTGCCCCGTTTGTGTATATGCAGTCTGCGAATTTTTTATTGAATTAAAAGCTGTCCTGTACTCGACATTGTACGGGTCGAGCGATGTTGCGCGCGCAAATTGCTGATATGCCTTATCGTACCAGCCGCGCTGCTTGCATATTACGCCCATTAAAAAATGCCATTGAGCATTGCGCACCGTAATTGTACCGAGTATTCTTTCCGCCTCATCAAGACGGTTTTCATTTATAAGACGGCGAACATTATTAAACTCGGCACTGTTTGCGCCGCCCGTATTGTAAGATGAGGACGAATAACCGCCCGACGCATTGCCGTAACCCGACTGTGAATATCCGCCTCCGGTGTAGCCGCTCGATTGGTTTTTACCTTTGGTAAGCGCATTATATGCTTCGTTTATTTCCTGCATTTTTTCGGCGGCAAGGTCGGCAAGCGGATTGCCGGCATACTTGTCGGGGTGATATTTTTTTGCAAGTTCTCTGTATGCCTCTTTAATTTGTGCGTCGGTTGCGTTTGGCGATACACCGAGCACTTTGTAAGGATCGTTCATTTATTACACCTCATATTTCTTTTTTATATCATCTGTAATTTTTCTCATTCCCATATAAACAATGTTTTTTATAATGGTTTCGTTCTTTTTAAATTTGAGTTTTTCGGTACACTCGGCAAGCATTGAAAGCGTTATATACAAGCTGTTTTGTATTGCCTCCGCCGCAAGCGGAAGTTTATCGTCGTCTGCGCTTTCAAGCATAAATTTATATTTGTACGGATTATATCCGCCGCTTTTTAAATCGTCTTTTAAATCATCAAATGCGTCCGCACAGTACACATACCGTCCCACCGCATAACCAAAGTCTTTAAGCTCTTTATTAAAATACCCAAAACAGTCACGCAGTATAACCGCAAAACAGTCGGCGGCTTTATCAATATCGGATAAATTTTGCTTTTCGTATTCGCCGAGCCGCTTTAAATTATACGAAATGCTTTTTGATATATCGGCATATTTATGCAAAATTTTTTTGTAACTTTTTATATACGGCAACAGCAAAAAGGCTTTTAAAAACCTAAAAATATTTTTGCCGTCGCATATGTCGTCTTTTATTTTTTCGTATGCCAGCAAAATACTTAAATCTGCCGCAATATCCGTAAATTTACTATTGCACACGGGTTGTTTTGCGCCTATATGTTTAAAACAGCGCGCATACTCAATACCGTTTTTATCGGTTTCGAGCGAGTCGCACACAAGTGCAAAAAAAGTGAAATCGTAACTTAAACCGAGCCGCGACAATGCGCCGTGGCGTTTGCCGAGCGCTTTGCAAAGTCCGCAGTAATACGACTTATATATTTTATATTCTTTTATTTTAAGTTCATCTTCGTAAATTTTAATATATCCAAACATAAAAATTCTCCCACAATATATATTTTAATATATTGGGCGAATAATTGCAATAGATTTTTTATTAATATTCTGTAAATATTTTTATGCGCAGGCAAATGATGTTTTTTATTGCGCATTGCTTGACTTTTACGCATAATAGTTATATAATTATAGAAAATAAAGCAGAAAAAATCCGGAGGAAATTCAAGTGATAAGTATTAAACTTAAAGACGGCGAAAACTTTGCAATCGATGATGGTGCAAATGTATACGACGTCGCAAAAAAAATCAGCACAAGCCTTGCAAAAGAGGCACTCGGCGCTGTTGTAAACGGAGAAATTAAAGAACTTACGTATAATTTAAACGACGGTGACAGCGTTGAAATATTAACATTTAAAGATGACGAGGGCAAAAAAATGCTCCGTCATACGGCAGCACATATTTTGGCACAGGCGGTAAAACGTCTTTACCCCGAAACAAAACTTGCCATAGGCCCTGCAACCGATAACGGTTTTTACTACGATTTTGACAGAGATGAAAACTTTACAAACGATGACCTTAAAAAAATTGAGTCCGAGATGAAAAAAATCGTTAAAGAGAACCTTAAACTCGAAAGATTTGAACTTACCAAAAACGAGGCAATAAACCTCATAGACAGCGAAAATGAGCCTTATAAATCGGAACTTGTACACGAGCTTGACGACAATGCGGTTGTATCGTTTTACAAGCAAGGCGAGTTTACCGATATGTGCGCAGGTCCGCACCTTTACTCAACGGGGGCGGTTAAGGCATTTAAGCTTACAAGCATTACGGGCGCATATTGGCGCGGAAGTGAAAAAAACAAAATGCTTCAGCGTATTTATGCAACCGCATTTACAAATAAAGACGATTTAAACGACTACCTTGCAAAAGCCGAAGAGGCAAAAAAACGCGACCATAACAAACTTGGACGTGAGCTTAAATTTTTTACAACGGTAGACGTTATAGGTCAGGGACTTCCTATTCTTTTGCCAAAGGGCGCAAAGGTTATACAGCTTTTGCAAAGATTTGTTGAAGACTATGAGGCATTAAACGGCTGGCATCTTACAAAAACACCGTTTATGGCAAAAAGCGATTTGTACAAACTGTCGGGACATTGGGACCATTACCGTGACGGTATGTTTGTATTGGGTGACGAGAGCAAAGATAAAGAAGTATTTGCACTCCGCCCTATGACCTGCCCGTTCCAATACCAGGCATATTTAAGCGAAATGAGAAGTTACAGAGATTTGCCCATACGCTATGATGAAACATCAACACTGTTTAGAAACGAAGCGTCGGGCGAAATGCACGGTCTTATAAGAGTACGTCAGTTTACTATATCGGAAGGACATCTTATGTGCCGTCCCGACCAGCTTGAGCAGGAGTTTAGAGGCTGCCTTGAAATGGCTATATATATGCTTAAAACTTTGGGACTTTACGAGGACGTATCGTACAGATTTTCGCAATGGGACCCCAAAGACAAAGATAAATATATAGGTACCTGTGAGCAATGGGACGAGGCTCAAGGCATTATGAAAAAAATACTCGACCATTTGGAATTGCCGTATAAAACAGGTGTGGGCGAGGCGGCATTTTACGGTCCCAAACTCGATATACAAATTAAAAATGTATATGGCAAAGAAGATACGCTCATTACAATACAAATAGACCAACTTCTTGCCGAAAAATTCGGTATGGAATATACCGATGCGGACGGTAGCAAAAAAAATCCGTATATTATACACCGAACATCAATCGGCTGTTACGAGAGAACGCTTGCACTTCTTATAGAAAAATACGCGGGTGCGTTTCCAACTTGGCTTGCTCCCGTACAGGTTAAGGTTATACCTGTTTCGGAAAAACATTTTGACTATGCCGAAAATTTGCGTAAACTCTTTATACAAAACGGTATAAGGGTTGAGGTGGATACGCGCAGTGAAAAACTCGGTTACAAAATACGTGAAGCGCGTCTTGAAAAAGTACCAAATATGATTATCGTGGGCGACAGCGAAGTACAAAACAATACAGTAAGCGTACGTTCGCGTAAATATGGCGAATTGGGCACAAAAACCGTTGATGAATTTATGGAATTTATAACCGATTTGGTTAATAAAAAGGAGTTAGACGTTGGCTGAAATAAATGTGTTTAAAAGATTTTTTGGACATTTGCATACAATAAACGCTCATAAAAGACAGGTTTTCCGCAATTGCAAAATGGCGGGAATACCGTACCGCGGGCTTATACACGATATGTCCAAATACTCCCCCGTTGAGTTTTTCAGCGGTGTTAAGTATTACACGGACGGCAAAAAAAGCCCCAACGAGGGTGAGCGCAAAAAATACGGTTACTCACGCGCATGGCTGCACCATAAAGGCAGAAACAAGCATCATTTTGAGTATTGGAACGACTATAACCCCATAGAGCGCAGAGTGCGCCCCGTTAAAATGCCTTTTAAATATGTGGTTGAAATGTTTTGCGACAGAGTTGCGGCAAGCAAAATTTATCAGGGTATTAATTACACCGACTCTCACCCATACGAATATTTTGCACGCGGAAAAGAGGGACGTTTTATACACGATAAAACGTCCCAAACAGTTGAAGCTTTTCTTGTAATGCTTAAAAACAAGGGCGAGTGTGATACTTTTTCGTATATAAAAAACAACTTTAAAATGATTGAAACACTGTATAACAACAATGATTTTCCAAACAACGATACTACGTTAAGTTAAAAAAATAAGAAAAAAGCAAAAAGATATTGACAAATATTAAATACGGTGCTATAATAATTTACAAGTTGAGAGAGATTAGTTTAGTTTAGAATAAGATAAGATGAGATAAGATGAGAACAGTATAATTATACAGCCTGTACGATATGTATGGTTTATATAGCTTATATATTTTAAAAATTTTATGTTCTTGTTCCTCGTTTGAGCAAGAACATTTTTTGTTTTATCTTTTACATAAAAACCAAATTTCTCTTAAAAATTAAACGAAAAGAGGTTTTTTAAATGGAAATTCCCTACAAAATTTATCTTGATGAAAGCGAAATGCCAAAATCCTGGTACAATATGCGTGCCGATATGAAAAACAAACCGGCACCGCTTTTAAATCCCGGAACACATAAACCTATGACGGCAAATGAGCTTGCACCCGTATTTTGCGACGAGCTGATTACACAAGAACTTGACGATACAACACCGTTTTTTGATATTCCCGACGAAATACTGTCATTTTACAAAATGTACCGTCCGTCGCCGTTGGTACGTGCATATTGCCTTGAAAAAAAGCTTAAAACACCCGCAAAAATTTATTATAAATTTGAGGGCAACAACACAAGCGGCAGTCATAAACTCAACTCCGCAATTGCCCAGGCATATTATGCAAAAAAACAAGGCTTAACGGGTGTTACAACCGAAACGGGTGCAGGTCAATGGGGTACGGCGCTTTCTATGGCGTGTTCGTATTTCGGTCTTGATTGTAAAGTATTTATGGTTAAATGCTCATATGAGCAAAAACCGTTCCGCCGTGAGGTTATGAGAACATACGGCGCGTCGGTTACGCCGTCGCCGTCTATGCAAACCGATATAGGTAAAAAAATCAACGCCGAACACCCCAACACAACGGGAAGTCTTGGTTGTGCCATTTCGGAGGCGGTTGAAGTTGCCACATCCACACCCGGCTACAGATACGTTTTGGGCAGTGTGTTAAATCAAGTGCTTTTGCACCAATCGGTTATCGGTCTTGAAACAAAAGCGGCGCTTGATAAATACAATATTAAACCCGATATTATTATAGGGTGTGCCGGCGGCGGTTCAAACCTTGGCGGTCTTATATCGCCGTTTATGGGCGAAAAACTCCGTGGCGAAGCGGATTACCGTATTATTGCCGTTGAACCTGCCTCCTGCCCTAGCTTTACACGCGGTACATTCGGTTACGATTTCTGCGATACGGGTATGGTGTGTCCTCTTGCAAAAATGTATACGCTCGGCAGCGGATTTATACCGTCGGCAAACCACGCAGGCGGTTTAAGATATCACGGTATGAGCTCTACCCTTTCGCAGCTTTATCACGACGGTCTTATGGAGGCTGTATCGGTTAAACAAACCGATGTTTTTGAGGCGGCGGAAATGTTTGCAAGAGTTGAGGGTATACTCCCTGCACCGGAGAGCAGCCACGCAATAAAAGCGGCAATAGATGAAGCGCAAAAATGCACGCAAACAGGCGAAGAAAAAACAATTGTGTTTGGACTTACCGGAACGGGATATTTTGATATGGTTGCATATGAAAGTTTTCATAACGGCACTATGAGCGACTATATACCCACCGATGACGAGATTGCCAAAAGCACATCAAAATTACCGCATATAGAATAAAACCGTAAAAAAGCACCGATTTTTTATGCATACACAAAAACCAAGAGGGTGTAGCAAAACGAAAGCGTTTTGCTACACCCTCTTTTA
>USKN01000082.1 GCA_900555295.1 uncultured Eubacteriales bacterium | reverse complement strand
CGGTGCGGTTATTCCTACAACCAATCCTACATCAACTGCAATATTTAAAACACTTATTGCTCTTAAAACACGTAACGCAATTATAATCAGCCCGCACCCCAGAGCAAAAAAATCAACTATAGAAGCTACAAAAGTTGTGCTTGAAGCAGCAGTTGCGGCAGGCGCACCCGAAGGCATTATAGATTGGATTGACGTTCCGAGCCTTGAACTTACCAATATGGTTATGAAAGAGTCGGATATTATTCTTGCAACGGGCGGTCCGGGAATGGTTAAAGCCGCTTATTCAAGCGGTACGCCGGCACTCGGTGTCGGAGCCGGAAACACTCCCGCAATTATTGACGATTCTGCCGATATTATTTTGGCTGTAAACTCAATTATTCACTCCAAAACTTTTGATAACGGTATGATTTGTGCATCTGAACAGAGCGTAATTGTGCTTGATAAAGTTTATAAAGCGGTTAAAGACGAATTTAAATACAGAGGTTGCTACTTCTTAAATAAAGCAGAAACCGAAAAAGTTAGAAAAACAATTATTATAAACGGTTCTTTAAACGCAAAAATAGTAGGGCAGAGCGCATATAAAATTGCACAGCTTTCGGGTGTTGAAGTTCCCGAAACAACAAAGGTACTCATTGGTGAGGTTGAGTCGGTAGATATATCCGAAGAATTTGCTCACGAAAAACTTTCACCCGTACTTGCAATGTACAAAGCAAAAGACTTTGAAGACGCTCTTCAAAAGGCCGAACATCTTATTGCAGACGGCGGTTTCGGTCACACATCATCACTTTATATTAACACCGAAACAGGTAAAGAAAAAATGGCTGAACACGCTGAACGTATGAAAACCTGCCGTATTCTTATAAACACACCGTCATCACAAGGCGGTATCGGTGACCTTTACAACTTTAAACTTACTCCGTCGCTTACACTCGGCTGCGGTTCGTGGGGCGGTAACTCGGTTAGCGAAAACGTTGGTGTAAAACACCTTATTAATATTAAAACAGTTGCTGAAAGAAGGGAAAATATGCTTTGGTTCAGAGCACCTCAAAAGGTATATCTTAAAAAGGGCTGTCTGCCCGTTGCGTTAGATGAGCTTAAAAATGTTATGGGCAAAAAGAGGGCATTTATAGTAACAGATACTTTCCTTTATGAAAACGGATTTACAAAAGCAATTACGGATAAGCTTGACGAAATGGGTATTGCACACGCAACATTCTTTGATGTAGCACCCGACCCGACGCTTGCTTGCGCAAAAGCCGGTGCGGAACAAATGCGCGCATTTAAGCCCGATACAATTATAGCGCTCGGCGGCGGATCGGCTATGGACGCAGCTAAAATTATGTGGGTTATGTACGAACACCCCGAGGCAGATTTTATGGATATGGCAATGAGATTTATCGATATCCGTAAGAGAGTATACACATTCCCCAAAATGGGTGAAAAAGCATACTTTATAGCCATCCCCACATCTGCAGGTACAGGCTCGGAGGTTACACCGTTCGCCGTTATTACAGACGAAAAATCGGGTGTTAAATATCCTCTTGCCGATTATGAACTTATGCCCAATATGGCAATTATTGATACAGATATGCATATGAGCGCACCTAAAGGACTTACCGCGGCATCAGGTATCGACGCTGTAACACACGCACTTGAAGCATATGCTGCAATGCTTGCAACAGATTATACAGACGGACTTGCACTTCGTTCACTTAAAATCATATTTGAATATTTGCCCAGAGCATACGACAACGGTATGCACGACGTTGAGGCAAGAGAAAAAATGGCTAATGCTGCTACTATGGCAGGTATGGCGTTTGCAAACGCATTCCTCGGCGTATGTCACTCAATGGCACATAAGCTCGGTGCTTTCCACCACTTACCTCACGGTGTTGCAAACGCACTTATGATTGATGAAGTATTAAGATTTAATGCAGCCGAAACTCCTGCTAAAATGGGTACTTTCTCACAGTACGACCATCCGCATACATTGGCTCGCTACGCAGAAGTTGCCGATTATCTCGGTATTAAAGGTAAAAACGACTCTGAAAAACTTGAAAATCTCATTAAAGCAATTGATGAACTTAAAGAAAGAGTTGGAATTAAGAAAACAATTAAGGATTACGGCATTGACGAAAAAGACTTTCTCGACCGTCTTGACGATATGGTTGAGCAGGCATTTGACGACCAATGCACGGGCGCAAATCCGCGTTATCCCCTTATGAGTGAAATAAAGCAGATGTATCTTAATGCATACTATGGAGGTGCAAAATAATGAAACTTGACAGAGTTATAGGTGTTAGAAGCACGAAAACCGTTTATCGTGACGGCGACAGAGCAATTAAAGTATTTAACGAGGATTATTCAAAATCAAATGTTTTAAACGAAGCTCTTAATCAGTCAAGAGTAGAGGAAACAGGTCTTAATATTCCAAAAGTACTTGAAGTTACAACCATTGACGGCAAATGGGCCATTGTTACCGAGTATATAAAAGGTAAAACATTGGCACAGCTTATGGAAGAAAATCCCGACAAAAAAGACGAATATCTTGATTTGTTTGTTGATTTACAGCTTGAAGTACACAGCAAAAAAGCTCCGCTCCTTAACAAACTTAAAGATAAAATGAACAGCAAAATTTCGCAGGCAGATCTTGACGCAACCACTCGTTATGATTTGCATACAAGACTTGAGGCTATGCCAAAACACACAAAAGTGTGCCACGGTGATTTTAACCCGTCAAACATTATAATTAAAGATGACGGTACGGCATATATTCTCGATTGGTCGCACGCAACACAGGGTAATGCCTCGGCAGACGCCGCGAGAACATACCTTTTGTTCTGGCTTGAGGGAGATATTGAAGGCGCAGATAAATATCTTAAATTATTCTGCAAAAAGAGTAATACGGCAAAACAATATGTACAGCAGTGGCTTCCGATTGTTGCGGCTTCGCAGTCGGTAAAAGGCAATCCCAAAGAAAGAGAATTTTTGCTTTCGTGGGTAGATGTTGTAGATTACGAATAATACGAAAGGAAGTTGTTGAAATATGAAAATAACTGTATGTATAGGCAGTTCGTGCCATATTAAGGGTTCAAGACAAGTTGTGGAACAGCTTCAGTATTTAATTACACAAAACAACTTAAAAGATAAAACAGAGCTTGCCGGAACATTTTGTATGGGCAGATGTCAAGACGGCGTTTGCGTAACTGTTGACGGAAAAGATTATTCTGTTTCGCCCGATACGGTAAATGAATTTTTTGAGAAAAACATTTTAAAAAATGCATAACAAATAAACAAGATGAGTTGAACACAATGGATTATTGACTTCTGTTGTGTTCAATTCGTATAACAGGAGATATAATAAATGGTTGTACAAATTTGTATAGGCAGTTCGTGCCACATAAAAGGTTCGCACGAAATTGTTGATTTAATAAAAAAAGCAGTAGAAGATAATCACCTTGAAAACACAGTTGCGCTGGCCGGTTCGTTTTGTACGGGTAAATGCAATCGTGACGGTGTAACAATTACAGTTGATGATATAGTACATACCGGTGTTACGGTACATAATTTTGATGAATTTTTTAAAACCAACATACTTGACAAAGTTAAAGCGGAGGGCTGATAAATGTCGGATTTTTTAAAGCTTAAAAAATCAAATTGTAAAAACTGTTATAAATGTATACGCCATTGCCCTGTAAAATCAATTAAATTTTCAGGGAACCAGGCGCATATTGTAGGCAACGAATGTATTTTATGCGGGCAATGTTTTGTAGTCTGTCCCCAGAACGCAAAGGAAATTGCCGACGGTACGGAGCAAGTTAGGGTATTAATGCAAAGCGGCGAGCCTGTTATTGCAAGCATTGCGCCGTCTTTTATTGCAAATTATGACGGTGTGGGAATAGACGAAATGAGAAAAGCCCTAAAACAGCTTGGCTTTGCCGATGCGGAAGAAACGGCAATAGGGGCCACCATTGTAAAAAAAGAATATGAGCGTATGCTTGATGAACATACAAGAGATATAATTATTTCATCGTGCTGTCACAGTGTTAATTTACTTGTTCAAAAGTATTTTCCGTCTGTTTTGCCTTATCTTGCAGATGTTATGTCGCCTATGCAGGCGCATTGCTCCGATATTAAAAAACGTTATCCAAATGCCAAAACCGTGTTTATAGGACCTTGCGTTGCAAAAAAAGACGAGGCAGATTATTATAAAGGTATTACAGACGCTGTTTTAACATTTGAGGAACTTACCCAAATGTTTGCCGAAAAAAACATTACTCTTGAACACAATGTAGACAGCACCGAAAAAAGCCGTGCAAGGTTTTTCCCGACGTCGGGTGGTATTCTTAAAACTATGACCGAAAAGCCCGATGATTACACATATTTGGTTATAGATGGCGTTGATAATTGCATTGCGGCGCTTAAAGATATTGAAAGCGGAAAAATTCATAAATGTTTTATAGAAATGTCGGCGTGCAGCGGCAGCTGCATAAGCGGTCCAGTTATGGAAAAATATCACCGTATGCCTGTAAACGATTATATTGCTGTAAACAGATATGCAGGTAAACTTGACTTTGAAACAAACGAACCGGACAGCCTTGAAATTCGCAAAAATTTTGAGCCTATAATGCGCAAACTTTCACAGCCGAGCGAAGATGAAATTGTGACTATTTTAAAGAAAATGGGCAAAACAAAAAAAGAAGACGAATTAAACTGCGGCTCATGCGGTTACAATACTTGCCGTGAAAAAGCAATTGCCATATATCAGGGTAAAGCCGATAGCTCAATGTGTTTGCCTTTCTTAAAAGAAAAAGCCGAAACATTTTCAGATAATATAATAAATAACACTCCAAACGGTATTTTGGTACTTAACGAAGATTTGGAGGTTCAGCAGATTAACCGTGCGGCGCTTAATATTATAAATGTATCAAAAGCGTCGGATGTAATGGGAGAACCTGTTGTGCGTGTACTTGATACAAAAGTGTTTAATGATGTGTTAAACGGGGGGCGCGGTGTGCGTAATAAGCATACTTATCTTGCCGAGTATGACAAATACATTGAACAGACGGTTGTATTTGACAAAGATTACCGAATTATAATCTGTATTATGCGTGATATAACAGATGAAGAACTTCAAAAAAGGCGTAAAGAAGATATAAGCCGTCAAACTGTTGAAACAGCCGATAATGTAGTTGATAAGCAAATGCGTATTGTACAGGAAATTGCGTCGCTTTTGGGTGAAACCGCGGCAGAAACAAAAATAGCGCTTACAAAATTAAAGGAGTCGATTTCAGATGAATAATCTGTGTGCGGAAATAGGATATAAAAGCTTAAACCACGTTGGCGAGCAACTTTGCGGCGACCATATAGATATAATTGAGCAAGACGATAACTCGACCGTTATTGTACTTGCAGACGGATTGGGCAGCGGTGTAAAGGCAAGCATTTTGTCTACACTGACATCTAAAATAATATCAACAATGATTGCCGAGGGACTAAAACTTGAAGACTGTGTATCCACAATTGCGGCAACACTTCCCGTATGTTCGGTGCGCGGTGTTGCATATTCCACATTTACAATTATGCGTATTAAGGACAGCCGTGAGCTTGAAATAATACAATATGACAATCCGCACGTTATACTTTTGCGTGACGGCAAAAATACCGAATATGCCAAATCCGAAATGAATATAGACGGAAAAAAGATATATAAATCAACCGTTCAGCTTCGTGAGGGTGATATATTTATTGCAATGAGCGATGGATGCGTACACGCCGGGGTAGGCACAACTCTTAATTTTGGATGGGACAGAAAAGAAATTGCCGAGTATATGGAAACTTTTTATTCTGTTGGGTTTACCGCAAAAACTCTTGCTACAGTTTTGCTTGACAGATGCAATGAGCTGTACGGTATGAAACCGGGTGACGATACAACTGTATGCGTTGTGCGCATAAGAAAAAGAGAACCTATGAATTTGCTTTTCGGACCGCCGTCAAACAGAGATGACTGTAACAAAATGATGTCGCTTTTTTTCTCAAAAGAGGGCAAACACATTATATGCGGCGGAACCACATCAACAATTGCGGCAAAGTATTTGGGTAAACCTCTTAAACCAAGCCTTAATTTTGAAGATTTAAGTATACCGCCCACAGCCGAAATTGAGGGTGTAGACCTTGTCACCGAAGGTGTTATAACAATAAACAAGGTTTTGGAATACGCAAAAGATTATCTTGCCGACAATGAGTCATATCAGGATTGGAGCTACAAACGCGACGGCGCGTCTATGATATCGCGTCTTTTGTTTGAGGAGGCTACCGATATAAACTTTTTTGTGGGCAGAGCAATTAATCCGGCTCATCAAAATCCGGATTTACCTATAAACTTTAATATAAAAATGAACCTTGTTTCGGAATTGTCCGAGTGTCTTAAAAAGATGGGTAAGCGAATTAAGGTAAGTTATTTTTAACATTGGGAGTGATAAAAAGATGAATAAAATAAGAAAATTTGACACCAAAGTGCAACATTTAAAATACAAAATACTGCGCGAGGTTGCCCGCCGCGCGTGGAACGATACACTCACGGAGGAAATGCCCGATATTCCTAAAATTATTGTTCCTGACGGTGAATCAACAATGCGCTGCTGTATATACAAGGAACGTGCAATTGTACTTGAGAGAATGAAAGTAGCTATGGGAGGCGATCATACAAACCCAAATGTTATTGAAGTTATAGATATTGCATGCGATGAATGTCCTGTCAGCGGATACGACGTAACCGAAGTATGCCGCGGCTGTATTGCGCACAGATGTGAAGATGTGTGCCGTTTTGACGCGATAACTTTTGACGAACATCAAAAAGCGCACATTGACAAATCAAAGTGTGTAAACTGCGGTGCCTGTTCAAAAGTATGTCCTTATTCGGCTATTATTAACCGTAAAAGGCCGTGTGAGAATGCTTGTAAAATAAAGGCTATTCATATGGGTGAGAATAAGGCGGCTCATATAGATAACGATAAATGTATTTCATGCGGTGCTTGTGTTTATCAGTGTCCGTTTGGCGCTATTGCCGATAAATCGTATATTTTAAATGTTATAGATTTAATTAAAAAGAGTGAAAACAACAAAAAACATAAAGTATATGCGGTTGTTGCACCGTCAATATCAAGTCAGTTTTCATATGCAAAGCTCGGTCAGGTTATAAGCGGTATAAAAAAGCTCGGCTTTTACACGGTAATTGAGGCGGCGCTCGGTGCCGATATGGTAGCGCTTGCCGAATCAAAAGAGTTAAAAGAAAAAGGCTTTTTAACAAGTTCATGCTGTCCGGCATTTGTAGATTATATCCATAAGTATTTTCCTGCATTGGTTAAGGATATATCACATAATCTTTCGCCGGCGGCTACAATTTCAAAATATATAAAGAGTATAGATAAAGACTCTAAAATTGTATTTATAGGTCCTTGTACCGCTAAAAAGGCTGAATATCAAAAAGATGAGGTTCGCCCGTATGTTGACAGTGTTATAACATTTGAGGAACTCCAGGCACTTTTTGACAGTAAGGATATTGAAATACGTGAACTCGGTGAAGATGTGCTTGATAATGCGTCATACTTTGGAAGAATATTTGCGCGCAGCGGCGGACTTACCGATGCTGTAAGGCAGGCATTAATAGAACAGAATATAGACGACTCCGATTTTAAACCTATATCGTGTGACGGTATTGAGGAGTGTAGAATGGCTTTGCTTAAAGCCAATAAAGGTATACTTCCCAATAATTTTATTGAGGGTATGGCGTGTGTAGGCGGCTGTATAGGTGGAGCCGGATGCTTAACCCACGGTGAAAAAAACAAAAAGGAAGTTGACACTTACGGTAAAGAGGCATTGGAAAAAACAATAACCGATTCGGTTAGAGTACTCGAACATTTAAAACAATAATTTTAGTAATATAAAAATAAAATTAAAAATCAGTCGAAAACAAGAACGTTTTTGGCTGATTTTTATTTTATTCTATTTTACATTTTTCCTGCTGCAGTGCGGTATTTTTGGTATTTTTCTTTTGTAGCCATACCTCCGCGAATATGCCTTTCGGCTTTATTTACTTCAAGTACG
>USKN01000081.1 GCA_900555295.1 uncultured Eubacteriales bacterium | reverse complement strand
GGCAGTAATGAGCCGTGACGGTGCGAAAGCAAAGGCTTATGCCAAAGAGAGAGGTATCAAGAAATGGTATGATGACGCCCAGGAACTGATTGACGATCCGGAAGTAAACGCCATTTATATCGCTACTCCTCCTTCTTCACACGCTACCTACGCCATTATGGCAATGAAAGCAGGAAAACCTGCCTATATTGAAAAACCAATGGCTGTCACTTATGAGGAGTGTACACGCATCAACCGTATTTCTAAGGAAACGGGTGTTCCCTGTTTCGTCGCATATTACCGCCGCTATCTCCCCTACTTTCAGAAAGTGAAAGAAATGGTAGAGAACGGTTCTATCGGTAATGTCATAAACGTACAAGTCCGCTTTGCACAGCCGCCACGTGATTTGGATTACAACCGTGAAAATCTTCCTTGGCGTGTACAGGCTGATATTGCCGGTGGCGGTTACTTCTATGACCTCGCCCCGCATCAGATCGACTTGCTGCAAGATATGTTCGGCTGCATCCTCGAAGCCAGCGGATATAAGAGCAATCGTGGAGGGCTTTATCCTGCCGAAGATACGCTGAGCGCCTGCTTCCAGTTCGACAACGGATTGGTCGGCAGTGGTTCATGGTGCTTTGTTGCCCATGATTCCGCCCGCGAAGACCGCATCGAAATTATCGGAGATAAAGGTATGATCTGCTTCTCTGTCTTTACGTACGAGCCGATTGGTCTGCACACCGAACGCGGCCGGGAGGAAATCTGTATCGGTAATCCTGAGCATGTTCAACAACCTCTTATTCAGGCAGTAGTAGATCATCTGCTCGGTAAGTCAGTCTGCTCATGCGACGGAGAAAGTGCTACCTTGACTAACTGGGTAATGGACAAAATATTAGGGAAGCTTTAAGAAGAAGCCTGCCCTTGTTTGTTTCTTAAAATAATTTAATCACTTTATTCTATCGTTAGTTTTCTTTATATTTGCGAAAGGTAGCAATAAAAGCAAAACTAACGATATTATTTTTTATAACTATGACCAAAGAAGAACTAATGAGGAAAGCAATCGAGCTTTCCAAAGAAAACGTTGCTAATGGTGGAGGCCCGTTCGGAGCCGTCATTGCAACCAAAGAAGGGGAAATTATAGCTACAGGAGTCAACAGAGTAACCTCTTCATGTGATCCCACTGCTCATGCCGAAGTTAGTGCCATACGTGCCGCAGCCGCCAAATTGGGGACATTCAACCTCAGCGGATACGAAATCTATACTTCATGCGAACCTTGCCCCATGTGTCTGGGTGCCATTTACTGGGCAAGACTGGACAAAATGTATTATGGTAATAATAAGACGGATGCAAAGAACATCGGTTTCGACGATTCCTTTATTTATGATGAACTGGCTCTAAAGCCTGCCGACAGAAAACTTCCCTCCGAAGTGCTGCTGCATAACGAAGCCATTACTGCCTTCGAAGCCTGGATGTCTAAAGAAGACAAAGTAGAATATTAGCACCAAATCTCACTTAAACTCACTAATACTTAGTAAAATGAAAAGAAAAAACTTTTTATCGCGGCGCGTTACGGCTGTAACCGTTGCACTCGTAATGCTTGCAGGTTCGGTATTTGCAGTGTCGGCTTCTGCATTTAAACAACCCGATGTGGTGGATATGTTTGAAACATTCCACGGCTTTGTAAGCAATGGTGACCAAAATATGCCGAACGGCTGGAAAGCTGCAAATTTTACAAGTGATAAAACACATCGTGTAATGGGTGAAACCGATAGTGCTACAGGCTCAAACATTATGAGAATGTATGATTGGTGCACAAATGTTTACAAGTTTGATGAAACAATTAAAACGGGATATCTTCATATCAGTTTTGATATGAAAGTTGATGCTCCCAAATCAAACGGATTAGCCTGCTATGTATCGGGTTTTAATGCTGTAATTAACGATAATACAAACGACTACTACAACGGTACAGGAGATTATCAGACATATTCATTCTTTTTGCAGTTTAATAAAGAGAGTGATGGCAGTATGACTGTTAATGTGCCAAAATGCTCGGGCGTTATTCCAAATAATGATCCGTATATGCTTACACAAAAATATACATCAGCTTGGAATAAATACGATATATTTGTAGACTTTGCAAATGGTGAAGCGAAAATTTATTCTGACGGTACACTTATGGCAACGCAGCCTATGGGACCGGATTATACAAATATTTATGACTCATTAAAAGCTTTTTCGATTAATGCGTCGAGAGAAAACAATGTTTATGTAGATAATGTTTATATGCATCATTATCAAACAAATGAAGAACTTGAAGCACCCAAAATTGCTCTTGATTATGCAAATGCAGGCGTTGCAAGCCAAAACGGTACCGTAGACGTTGTATTTTCGGAGGCTGTTGCAGTTGAAGAATTTTTAAAAAATCAGTTTGAAGTTAAAAATTCGGTGACGGGAAATACCGTTAAAATTGAAGATGTTACAGCAATAACAGGAACATCAGGCGCAAGAATTACGCTCCCATCACTTGATCCGGGTGAATATGCAGTATCGGTTAAAAACACCGTAAAAGGTGCAATAAGCCAAAAATCACCGTCAAATACAGCAATATTTTCGGTTGCGGGCAATGCGGTAGGCAACAACAAACGTTATTATATTAACGAAAGCTTTAACAGTTATAAGGGCGGTATGCCGGCAGATTTTGACGCGGCACAGTACAGCGATTACAACGAGGATTACGCAAAAGCTCTTACCTCGGTTGAGGGACAAGACGGCAATGCCATAGCGCTTGGTGCAAATAAAAATATAGAATATAAATTCGGTGAACCTATATATTCGGGTAAGTTTACCGTAGAGTTTGATGTTAACCGTTCAAACGGCGGCTGGGCAGTCGGTTTAATGTCGGCTGGTGACTTTTTCTATGATGATGACTATATGGAAATAGACCAATATGAAGCACGCGAAAATGCTATAATGTATTCAGTATGGCAAAAAGAGTACGCAGCAACAAATCCTGATTGGGGAACTTGGGCGAATGCCAACAAATCTCAAAAGTTTATTGAATGGCAAAATCAAAACCAGACACAATGGCTTGGTGAAAAGATAAGTCATTACAATACAAGAAAAAGCAAAAACTTGCTTGTGGGTAACACGGGTGCAGATAATGCAAGTGCGGTATACACCGCAAAAGGCAAGTCGGCAACAGGTACCGATTTACTTGACGGCGTAACAATTGCCGAAAACACCTGGACGCACGTTAAAACGGTAGTAGACCTTGATGCAGGCACATACAGCTTTTATGTAAACGACAGCACAACACCTGTGGTTGTATCGTATACACAGCCTACAACAGCAAATAAATCATACCGTTCGGCTCGTTTTGCACGTGATGAATTTTATAATACAACCAACAGTGCAAAAGCTCCCAAAAAATTCATTTACGGTATACAGGGTATAAGACTTCAGTCTGTTACCGACACAAAATACGATAACGTAAAGGTTTACACCGATACTGCATATAATGACAATCTTGATTTTAACGGTAAAGTTGACGGAACATCACAACCGGGCTGGTATTTTTCAACGGGAAGTCTTAATTATGCATACGATGCCCACAGACCCGAAAGCAAAATAATAAGTACAGCCGGTGCATCCGGAAGTGAAAGCGATAAAGCTTTGAATTTTTCGGATAAGTGGGTTAGATACTATATCCATAATTTTGCAACGCCTGTAAAAGCAGGTTCAAGTTTTGAAGTTGAATTTGATGTTAAATCAAACAATAATATTGAGAACAGCAGATGGTTGTTTGGTCTTATGGAAGAGGACTATATGCTTGAAAAGGCATCAAGTACATCTGAAGGCGGTAAAGCTGATAACGGCGAAATAGGTACGGGAACAGATTCTAATTTTATGAATCGTTGCTTTATAGGTAATACGTATTCCCCGGACGGTAAAACCTTTCAAATGGGAAAAATAGGTGTAAATCAGGCAGTGGCGGAGCAGTATCCTGCCGGAATGAGATATGATACCGGTTTAACTGTTGAAGCAAACGAATGGAATCACATTAAACTGTTAATTGAACCGTATATGGAAAGCAGCGGCGCTCGTGCTTATCTCACTGTTAGTGTTACAAATAAAGCAGGCGAAACAAAAACATCATCTAAAATTCCGCTGCACTCAAAGGCAAGCAGATTTTATGAAAAAGACACTTACGGTTGCGCATTCTATGCGTCACAAACATCAATCGATAACTTTAAAGTTAAACAGGTTGATGATGTATACAAAGCAACGGTTGCCTCAATAAACGTTAAAGATGTTAAAGGCGATGTTTCAAAACTCGGTGAAACAATGGGTACAAATGCGGCACAAATAGAGGTAAACCTTACCGCTCCCGCACAGAATGCCGATGCAGTTAAACTTTATTACCCCGCAAAAGGCGAAAATGCTAAACCTGCATACAATGTAACGCTTGAAGACGGCGGCAATAAAGCAATTGTTACACTTTCAAATTACGAACTTGATACAGACATTACGCTTTGTGTAAGCAATAAAGCAAATATAGGTGCATCTTACCTTGCACGTCCCGATACAAGTGCGGTAACGTTTAAAATTACACAATCGGCTGATGAATTTATTGTAACCGACTTTAGACTTTATCAATATGTAGAGGGAAGGACAAACAAAAATAATACAAATCCTTGTGACGGTGCATTAGTTCCTGTGTCGAGCGATAAACTCAAAGTTAACTCTTTAAACGGACTTGTGCTTAAAGCAAAAGGTTATAATACGGGTAACAATAAAGATGTTATGATTATAGGCTCTACATATGACGACAAGGCAAATATTTTAAGCGCTATTCACGAACTTAAAATAGGTACCGTAGGCAAAGGCGCATTCAGCTTTGAAAAAACAATTGAAAACGACAGCGAAGCGGCAAACGTTATAAAAGGATATATTTGGAACTCCCAAGATTTAAAACCGCTTGCCGATATGATTGAATACACAAACGAATCAACAAGCACAACACAGAACGCTGATTAATTATATAAGGCGAGATATATAAAAGGAGTATTTATGGTAAAAGAAGTATTGGTAATATTTAAAACACATCTTGATATAGGTTTTACAGACCTTGCTGAAAACGTAAAAAAACATTATATAAATACCTTTATTCCCAACGCAATTAAAGTGGGATACGAACTTAAAGACACAAATACTCCTTTTATATGGACAACGGGTTCGTATCTTATTTGGGAGGCACTGAAAGAAGATAAAGACCAAACTTTAACAAAAGCAATAAAAGACGGTATTATAAGTTGGCACGGCTTGCCGTGCACAACTCATACCGAGCTTATGAGCAAGCAAATGTTTGAGTACGGTTTATTGCTTTCACAAAAACTTGACAGGCTTTTTGGCAAAAAAACAACGGGTGCCAAAATGACGGATGTTCCGGGACATACAAAGGCTGTAATACCGCTTCTTAAAAAAGCGGGAATTGATTTTTTGCATATAGGTATAAATACGGCAACACCCGTTCCGCCCGTTCCCGAAGTTTTTAAATGGGAATACGGCGGCGACAGTATTAACGTTGTGTGTCAATCGGGGTATGGCGCGCCGATTAATATGGGCGATTTTGTAATATATATTGCCCATACACACGATAACAACGGTCCGCAGTCGGCAGATGAAGTAAAAAAACTTTATGCCGAATTAAAAACACAATATCCGGGGGCGGTAATACGCGCTGCAACATTTTCGGACGCAGCGGAGCGTATGCGTACCGTTAAAGATTTACCCGTAGTTGAAAATGAAATAGGCGATACCTGGATTCACGGTGTTGGTACTGACCCAAAAAAGGTAAGTATGTACAAGCAAATTTTAAGAAATATTGAGCAAAAAGGGATAGGGGATACTGATTTGGCAGACAGTTTAATGCTTGTTGCCGAACATACCTGGGGCGTTAATACAAATGTTTATTTTAAGTATTACAAAGACTACGGATATGATGAATTTAAATCATATGAAAACAACCCCGACCGCAAGTTTGTTGAAAGTTCGTGGCAGGAACAGCGAGATTATGTAACAAAAGCTGCAAAGCAGCTTAAAATCGATTTAAATTACACCGTTAAACAACCCGATTTAACAGGATTTAGTAAACTTGACTGTAATGTTAAAACCGATTTTGAAATAAGCTGGCAATTGTTCGACTCCGATGATTATATAAGGTATATGAAAGTTTATTTGCAGTTTACACCGCAAAATATAGGCTGGGCGTGTGCCGATTATATGAAACTCGGAATGCCCAAATATAAGGGTGGTATTTATACTGCAAAAGTTTGTGAGTGTTATAAACAGGACAACAAAGCGGTTTATAAGCTGGAGTTTGACGAAGAGCTTAAAAACAAATACGGTTTGCCATATTTTTGGGTTGAGCAGCAAGACGGCAAAGTTAATGTTATGTGGTTTAACAAAGGCGCTTTAAGGCTGCCAAATGCTTTTTGGCTAAAATTTAAAAATATACCCGATGATAATTGGCAAATACGAAAACTCGGTGAGTGGATAAATGCCGATGATATTATAGGCAGTCCGCTGATTGCCGCAACCGATTACGGCGTTAAAAACAGTAATACCGAAATTGTTTCGTACGACGCGGCACTTGTTGCACCGTACGGACGGAGATTACTCGATTATGACCTGCACCCGCAAAAACAGGATTTATATTTTAATTTGTACAACAATATTTGGAATACAAACTTTTGTATGTGGTACTCGGATAATTCAAAATTTGAATTTGAAATTAAATAAAAAATAAAAAGGAGCGTGACAGTATGAAAAAGAACAATTTAGTAAAAAAAGTTGCTTTATTTACCGCCGCAGCCGTTATGGCAGTATCTTTTACATCGTGTGGAAATAGTGTAAGCGACAAAGACGACAAAGGCAGAACTGTTATTACAGTAGGAAGTTATCCGCAAGATGACGGTCCTATGCGTAATAATATGGAGGCAAGACGCAAAAGCTTTGAGAAAGAAAATACCGACGTTGTAGTAAAAGGAGACCCATGGGGATTTGAGCGTAAAACATTTTATGCAAAAGCTGCGGGCGGACAGCTGCCTACGGTATATGAGGTTGCATTTACCGAAATGCCCGAAATTATTGCGTCGGGTTACAGTTCGGATTTAACCGAAGCATTAAAAAAATACGATATTTACGACAATTTTAACAAAGATATATTAGATGTAGTATCTAAAGACAAAAAAGCATATGCATTTCCGTATACGGCATACGTTTTGGGGTTGGCATACAACACCGAATTATTTGAAAAGGCAGGTTTAATGGATGCAGACGGAACACCAAAACAGCCAAAAGATTGGGACGAAGTACGTGAATTTGCAGTAAAAATTAAAAAAGCAACCGGCAAAGCAGGTATTGTGTTCCCGTCGGCAGCCAATAACGGCGGATGGATATTTACACCGCTTGCGTGGTCGTTTGGTACCGAATTTATGAAACAGGATAAAGACGGAAAATGGAAAGCAACATTTGACTCACCCGAAACGGTTAAAGCGCTGCAGTATATTAAAGATTTAAAATGGAAATATGATGTACTTCCGAGCAATACTTTAATAGACGCAAGTGAATTTTCAAAAGTATTCGGTACGGGCGACGCAGCAATGTGTATTGCAGCGGGCGATATTCCCCGAAAAGTTGTTCAGTACGGTATGCAGCCCGAACAATTGGGTATGATGGCTATGCCGAAAGGTCCTAAAAAACACGTTACGCTTTTGGGCGGTTCGGTATACTGTGTAAACAACAAAGCAACGAAAGACCAAATTGACGCGGCTGTACGCTGGATTAAAACGGCATACACACCGGAGGCTACCGAAAGCTTTAAAACAGATCTTCAAAAAACCGTTGAATACAACATCAGCCAAAATTACCTTATAGGAATTAACGGTTTAAACATTTGGAATGCAGATGCGGATGCTACAAAATACAAATTTAATTTCTATAAAGAAGAATCAAACGCTAACTTAAACCACGTAAAACTTTACAACGAATTTACCGAAAATACAGGCGATTGCGTAATTCAACCCGAAGAACCCGTATGCGCACAAGAGCTTTATGCTATTTTGGACGGCTGCATTCAGGAAGTACTTGTAAACAAAGACGCTGACTGTGCCGACCTTATTAAAA
>USKN01000080.1 GCA_900555295.1 uncultured Eubacteriales bacterium | reverse complement strand
GATTGTAGCGATATAGACGATATCAACCTCATCGGAGGCGAGCAGCTCCCGGTAGCTGCCAAAAGCCTGCGGGATCCCCCAAAGCGCAGCCTTTTCAGCGGCCTTTTCCAGATTCCGCGAAGCGATAGCCGTCACTACACAGCCTTCCACAGTTTCTGCAGCATTCACAAACCGCGGTACGATAGAGGCAGTACTCAAAATACCAATACGAAGAGGATTCATAAAAACTCCTTTTTCCAAAACAAATTTCCTGTAAACGTAGGATTACTTATAGAATAGGGGGCAGGGGAAGGAAAGTCAAGAAAAGAAACGACGAAAGAGAAGCTGATGGCGGTTGCCGAGGCTGCCTGCGCGGAAAATGATACTCTGCACAATATGCCCTTTGAGGTGACGCCGGAGTCCGTTTACGCGGCTATCCTCGCTGCAGACCGGTACGGAAAATATTTCCTCTTCGAAGCATAAAACCAAAAACATTTCGCACCCCGGCGCCTCTGACCGAAAAAGCAGAGACGCCGGGATTTTTTCTGCGCATTTTTATAAGAAAACCACCAAATTATCAATTAGAATAAGTAATAACCGTCCCCCGATCCGCCCTTGCATTTCAAAAAATCATGGTTTATACTTTTGTACGTACTAAATGAGAAAATTCCGACGGCCTTATCTGACCGTCATCCGTACAGAAAAGCATCTTTATAAGAAAAGCACAGGACGGAGGTACCCCATGAACAGAGAACAAATCCATGAACAATACGAAGAGGACGAGAAGCTCCGTGAGGAATGCGGCGTGTTCGGAATCTATGATTTCGACGGCAACGACGTGGCTTCTACGATTTATTACGGCTTATTTGCCCTGCAGCACAGAGGACAGGAGAGCTGCGGCATCGCGGTCAGCGATACGAACGGCCCCAAAGGCGTGGTAAAAAGCCATAAAGGCATGGGCCTGGTAAATGAGGTCTTTGCGCCGGACCAGTTAAGCGCCCTGAAGGGCGATATCGGCGTAGGACATACCCGCTATTCCACGGCGGGCAGCAGTACCAGAGAGAACGCCCAGCCGCTGGTATTAAATTATGTGAAAGGAACCTTAGGGTTAGCCCACAACGGCAACCTGGTCAACGCGCCGGAGCTCCGCCGGGAGCTGGAATACACCGGAGCTATTTTTCAGACCACCATTGATTCCGAGGTCATCGCCTACCATATCGCCAGAGAGCGAATCCACACGGGGAGCGTTGAGGAAGCAGTTTCCCGGGCCATGGATAAGATCAAGGGAGCCTATTCCCTGATTGTCATGTCACCCAGAAAGCTCATCGGAGCCAGAGACCCCTACGGCTTCCGTCCCTTATGCATCGGCAAGCGTGACAACGCTTACATCCTGGCCAGTGAGACCTGCGCCCTGGATACCATCGGCGCCACCTTTGTGCGGGACGTGGAGCCCGGCGAGATCGTGACAATTACGCCCCAGAAAGGCATCGAATCGGATAAGAGCCATTGCCTTCCGAAGGATCAGGAGGCGCGCTGCATCTTTGAATACATCTATTTCGCCCGCCCGGACAGTCATTTCGACGGCGTCAGCGTCTATCAGGCGCGGATTCAGTCAGGCAGATTCCTGGCCATGGACAGCCCGGTGGAGGCCGACCTGGTGGTGGGCGTACCCGAGTCAGGCAATGCGGCGGCCCTCGGCTATTCCCTTCAGTCCGGCATCCCCTACGGTACCGCCTTTGTGAAAAATGGTTATGTGGGCCGTACCTTTATCAAGCCGGGCCAGAGCAGCCGGGAATCCAGCGTCCGGGTGAAGCTGAATGTCCTGAAAGAGGCAGTCAATGGAAAGCGCGTGATTATGATCGATGATTCCATCGTCCGCGGCACCACCAGCGACCGCATTGTGAAGATGCTCCGCGACGCCGGAGCCAAAGAGGTACATATGCGGGTCAGCTCCCCGCCCTTCCTGCACCCCTGCTATTTCGGTACCGACGTACCGGCGGAGGAGCAGTTAATCGCCCATAACCGGACCATCGAGGAGATCCGCCAGGTCATCGGGGCTGATTCCCTGGCCTATCTGAAGACAGAACGCCTGGGCGAGATGATTGGCGGCATGGGCCATTGCACGGCCTGCTTTACCGGCGAGTACCCGATTGCGCCGCCCACCGAGGATATCCGGGGCAGCTTTGAAAAATAAGAAAAATAAGCCCGGAAAATAAGATTGTGATATGGCGGGAAATATAGTAAAATAAATGGAAAAACAAAGAGGAGAGAAAACATGAGTACAGACAGATACGTAAGCCCCTTATCCGAGCGCTACGCAAGCAAGGAGATGCAGTACATCTTTTCCCCGGATAAGAAATTCCGCACCTGGAGAAAGCTGTGGATCGCACTGGCAGAGACCGAGAAGGAGCTGGGACTTCCGATCACACAGGAGCAGATCGATGAACTGAAAGCCCATGCAGAAGATATTAATTATGATGTGGCAAAAGCCCGCGAGAAGGAAGTTCGCCATGATGTTATGTCCCATGTTTATGCATATGGTGTACAGTGTCCGAAAGCAAAAGGAATCATCCATCTGGGTGCAACTTCCTGTTATGTAGGAGACAACACGGATATTATTATTATGACCGAGGCAATGCACCTTATAAGAACAAAACTTATTAATGTAATAGCAGAGCTTTCAAAATTTGCGGTTAAATATAAGGATATGCCCACACTTGGCTTTACACATTTTCAGCCCGCACAGCTTACAACGGTGGGCAAAAGAGCGTGCCTGTGGATACAGGAACTTGTTATGGATTTGGAAGATGTTGACTTTTTGCTTTCAAAGGCAAAACTTCTCGGCTCAAAGGGTACAACAGGTACTCAGGCAAGTTTTCTTGAACTGTTTGACGGTGACCACGAAAAGGTAAAAAAACTTGACAAGCTTGTTGCCGAAAAAATGGGATATAGCGGGGTGTTTGCAGTTTCGGGACAAACATATCCCCGTAAGCTTGATTGGCAAATGTTAAGCGTTTTAAGCAGTATTGCACAGAGCGCATATAAATTTTCAAACGATATACGCCTTTTACAGCATTTAAAAGAAATTGAAGAACCGTTTGAAAAAAGTCAAATCGGCTCGTCGGCAATGGCTTATAAACGTAATCCTATGCGAAGCGAAAGAATTTCATCGCTTGCACGGTACGTTATATGTGAGGCTGTTAATCCGGCAATTACGGCATCAACGCAGTGGTTTGAACGTACTCTTGACGATTCGGCAAATAAACGTCTTTCTGTTGCGGAGGCATTTTTGGCAACGGACGCGGTGCTTGGAATATACTTAAATGTTGTTGACGGACTTGTTGTATATCCCAAAGTAATAAAAAGCCATATAGATAATGAACTGCCGTTTATGGCTACCGAAAATATAATGATGCAGGCGGTAAAAAAAGGCGGCGACAGACAGGAACTTCACGAAAAAATCCGCGTATATTCAATGCAGGCCGGAAGTGTTGTTAAGGTTGAGGGCAAACCCAATGACCTTATTGAACGTATTGCGGCGGATAAAAGCTTTAATCTTGATATGAACGAGCTCAAAGCTGTGTTAAAACCCGAAAATTATGTAGGCAGAGCACCGCAGCAAACAATAGAATTTGTAGACGGTGTTGTAAAACCCATACTCGATAAAAACTCACAGGTGTTGGGTTTAAAATCGGAACTTAACGTGTAATTGTAAAAAATGGAGGTTTATTAAATGGATAAAGTAAATATTCTCGGAACCGAAATAGATAAGGTTAATGTTGAACAAGCGTCGGATATGATAATTAGGTTTATACAAGACGGAGAAAAGTGTAAGTATGTTTTTACTCCTAACTCCGAAATTTTAATGAACGCATATCGCAACAAGGAGTTTTGCAACGTATTAAATTCGGCATCAATATTAACGGCCGACGGTATAGGTGTTGTTTATGCGTCGCATATTCTTAAAAACCCGATATCCGAAAGATGCGCAGGATATGATACTGCGGTTAAACTTATTGAAAAAATGGCTAAATACGGGTATTCGCTTTACTTGTTTGGAGCAAAGCCGGGAGTTGCTGAAAAAGCGGCGGAAAACATACAAAAAAATAACCCCGGAATAAAAATTGCCGGTACTGCCGACGGATATTTTGACGCTGAAAAAGAAAAGAAAATAATTGACGATATTAATCAAAAAAAGCCTGACGTTTTGTTTGTGTGCCTCGGTGCACCCAAACAGGAAATGTGGATATATGAAAATAAAGATAAACTTGATGTTCATTGCTGCCTCGGAATAGGCGGCAGTCTTGATGTGTTTGCGGGCACGGCGCAAAGGGCCCCCGATTTTTATTGCCGTCACGGTATAGAGTGGCTGTATCGCCTTGCAAAACAGCCGTCAAGATTTGGCAGAATGATGGATTTGCCTAAATTTGGTTTAACTGTTTTATTTAAAGGCAAAAGGTTTAAATAACATATGATTGTGAGGTTTTAATAAAATGAAGGTAGAACTTTTACAATATAATCCTGATTGCGAAAAAATTGTTGCGGCAGCCGCAAAATTGTGTTATTCGTCATCGGGCGTTGATGGTATAATGAATGGTCTTGATGAAGAAAAAACAAAAAAATTTCTTGAACGTTTAATGTCCATGGGACACGAAAGTCCCATTGAACATATTTCATTTACATTTGGTATAGAGGGTGTTTCGCGCAGTTTGCTTGCGCAATTTACAAGACACAGAATTGCAAGTTACAGCGTTAAATCGCAGCGATATGTAAACGAAGGTAAGTTTGAATTTGTAACGCCTCCCGAAATAGCTCAAATTCCGGAGGCAAAAGAAGAATTTTTAAAAGCAATGCAAGATGATGTTAATTCGTATAATAAACTTGCCGATATACTTTATAAAAAACATTATCCTCAAATGATTGCCGACGGTATGACCGAAAAGGCGGCAAAGACAGCGGCGGAGAAAAAGGCGATTGAAGATGCAAGATATGTACTTCCAAATGCCTGTGAAACCAAAATGATTGTAACGCTCAATGCACGCTCACTCATTAATTTCTTTAATCATCGTTGCTGTGAAAGAGCACAATGGGAAATAAGAGAACTTGCGTGTGAAATGCTTAAACTTGTAAAACCTGTTGCGCCCACATTATTTAAAAACGCGGGACCGAGATGTGTAAGCGGTGCTTGTCCCGAGGGCAGTATGAGCTGCGGAAAAGCGGCTCAAAAAAGAAAATTGTTTTTAGGTGATAATTAAAAATGAAAAAAACAGTACTTGCGGTTATAGAGGGTGTTGACTGTAGCGGTAAAGCAACGCAGTCAAAACTTTTGAAACAAAGATTAAAACAGAGTTATTCAAATGTAGAATGCATTGAGTTCCCAAATTATTCTTCACCGAGTTCAGCGGTTGTTAAAATGTATTTAAACGGCGATTTCGGTGCGAAGGCTGATCATGTAAGCCCGTATGCGGCGTCATCGTTTTTTGCCGTTGACAGGGTTGCGTCGGTTTACGGCGAATGGAGCAATATATTCTCCGACGGAAATATTGTAATAGCCGACAGATACACAACCTCAAATATGATTCACCAGGCGGCTAAAATAAAAAACGCAGATGAAAAAAATGCTTTTTTGGATTGGCTGTATGATTTTGAATATGTAAAACTTAAATTACCGCAGCCGGATATAGTTATTTTTTTGGATATGCCGGTTGATTATGCCAAAAAACTTATGGCAGACCGTCCCAATAAAATAAATAATTCATCTGTTTTGGACATACACGAAAGCGATGAGCAATTTTTAAACGAATCGTATAATAATGCAGTATTTGTTGCCCAAAAATATAATTGGGATGTGGTTAAATGTGTAAATGACGGTAAAATACGTTCAATAGATGATATTTCGGATGAGATATATAAAAAAGTATGTCGCGTAATAGATAAAAATTAAATATGGCAGTACATATGTACTGCCGCCATATATGTGCCCGTAGCTCAGCTGGATAGAGCAATAGCCTCCGACGCTATGTGTCGTGCGTTCGAATCGCATCGGGCATACCATAACAAAAAAGCTTCATAACAAATAATGTTGCGGAGCTTGTTTAATTTATTTTTTTAGAGAGGAGGGTGCAGGTATATTTTAAATATAATATACCACATATAAAATATGAAAATTGTTTGTATAGGCGACAGTTTAACGGAGGGAGATTACGGTGTGCTCGGAAAAAGAGGTATAGCAAACGTACACGAAAAGAGTTACCCGTATTTTCTGCAAAAAATAACAAATGCCGAAGTTGTAAATTGCGGCAAATGCGGATATACACCGACATCATATCTTAATTATTATAAAAGCGGCAATGTGGATGTTTCCGACGCGGACATAATAATAGTAATGTTAGGGACAAACGGCGGACTGGATCCTATAGGCCGGGTTGACGGTAATGATGATTATTGTACTTTAATTAAATTATTGCAAGCTGATTCAAAAAATGCCGTAATATATGTTTGCACACCGCCGCACGTCACAGTCGATAAAAACAAATCCAATTGCGGCTACGCGGACAGAGTTAATAATGCGGTGAAATTTGTAAGAGATTTTGCTTTAAAAAATAATATAAAATGCATAGAATTGGATAAGTGTGAATATTTTTCATCATCAACCGAGGTAATAATGCAGCCAAACGACGGTTTGCACTTTAGTGAAATAGGATATGCTGTTATGGCGGCATATATAAATATGTATTTAAAATAATAAATTTAATTAAAAATATGAAAAAAGCCTTGACATTATTTCCAAATGATTGTATAATTATTCTTGTGTAAATTTTGTCTAATCCCGTTATGTGTTAAAAAACACGATTGTAATAGCGGAGGGAGGGAATTTTAATGTCAGAAATCAGAATTAAGGATAATGAATCATTAGACAGTGCACTCAGAAGATTTAAAAGACAGTGCGCAAAATCCGGTGTGTTATCTGAAATCAGAAAAAGAGAACACTATGAAAAACCGAGTGTAAGACGTAAGAAAAAGTCTGAAGCTGCAAGAAAACGTTCTTATAAATAATAAATTTAAATTTTAATGCAGGAGGGTGTTGCAAATGGGCTTAAAAGAAAGATTGGCACAAGATTTAAAACTCTCCATGAAAGCTAAAGATACGGTTAAAAAAAATACCGTAACAACTATCAGGGCTGCAATTAAACAAATTGAAGTCGATAAGCGAATTGAGCTTGATGATGACGGTGTTACGGAAGTAATTTCCAAAGAGCTTAAAAAGAGAAAAGATGTTTTGCCGGAATATGAAAAAAGCGGCAGAGATGATTTAATAAATCAGCTTAAAACCGAAATAGAAATTATTATGGGGTATTTGCCTTCCCAATTATCGAGTGACGAGTTAGACGAAATTGTAAAACATGCAGTAGAGGCTACAGGAGCATATACTATGAAAGATATGGGCAAAATTATGGCGGAAGTTATGCCTAAAGTTAAGGGCAGAGCTGACGGCAGAATGGTAAATGAAGTAGCAAGAAAATATTTAAATTAGATTTTAATAAAAATAATTTGTGTTGCAACGGGACGAAGGCGTACAAGCTTTCGTCTCTTTTTCTAAAAGGAGGCACGGAATATGCCAAATAAACTTTATCCCAATAAAACGGCAGACAGTGTATTAGATATAACAGCTGAATTTTTAATAAAAAAAGGTATAAAAGGTATCATTTTTGATATTGATAATACACTTGCTACACATACAGAGGAAACTGCTCCTCAAAATATTAAACAATATTTGAGTAATTTAAAAAAATCAGGTATAAAAACGGCTATTGTTTCCAACAATAAAAAAGAGCGCGTAAAAAAGTTTTGCGACGGCTTGACGGATATATATGTGTATAGGGCATATAAACCGTTTAAAAAGCATTTAAAACGTGTTCAAAGTTCTTTTATGCTTAATCCGGATGAGATATGTTTGGTGGGCGATCAAATATTTACCGATATATTCGGTGGTAACAGAATAGGGTTTTATACGGTGCTTGTTACGGCGCTTGGCGAAAACGAAACCGGGTTTGTTGCATTCAAACGCTTGTTTGAAAAGGCTGTTATGCATAAATACAAAAAAGAAAAAGAAAAATTATAGAATGATTTTTGCATAATATACAAATATACACATTTTGCGATAAAATAACAGAAAAACACCAAAAAAGTATTGACAAATCGTTTCAACTGTGGTAATATATAGAAGTTGCAATTGA
>USKN01000079.1 GCA_900555295.1 uncultured Eubacteriales bacterium | reverse complement strand
TTTTTAAAGAAAAATATATTTTGGTGGGATATTATATATTTTAATGCAAAATTTTGGCGATTTTTACTATTAAAATAATAGTTATACAGCCAATTTGGATTGACAAACAACTACAGGTTTTTTATAATATACAATGAAAAACTGTATATAAGGTGTAAAGAGGTAATCAAAGTGAATAAATACGATGAAAATAATTTTGAAATAGGAAAAAGAATAAAAGAAATCAGAATTAAAAGGGGGATGACGCAGGAAACACTGTCGGAAAAATCGGGGATTTGTAACGCGCAGCAAATAAGTAATATTGAAAGAGGTTTGTCGGGTATGTCGATAGCCAAATTTAAAGATATTTGTATTGCGCTTAATACAAACGCAGACTACCTTTTGTTTGGAATAACAGCTCATAATGCACAAACGGTATTAAACGAATATATGGAGGATATGACAAGCGGGCAAATTAAAAATCTTGTTGATATTGTGAGGGCATATGCCAAAACCTGTGGGATTAAAAGATAAAAACAGGCAAGCGGAAAATATAATTGTTTTACCGCTTGCCTTTAAATTTGTATCATTTTTTTTGATTTTTGGAATAAAAGTGTGCGGCATCATTTGAAGATAATAAATACAAGCAATATTGGTTCATACTTATTCCCTCAAGTTTTGCATGTTCTGCAAGTTGTTTGTGCAGCGATTTCGGCATACGAAATTTAAACTGTCCCGAATATGAATTGTCTGTTTCGGGGACGGGAATGGTATATCCGTCTTCAAGGGCGGTTTTAAACCATTCTCGTTTGGCGTCAATAAGTGCGGCGGCTGCTAATTCAATTGTATCGCCGCAAGTGATGCAGCCTTTTAAATCGGGGTAAGATGCAACATATCCGCCCTCGTATGTGTCTTCTATAATTTCCATACGATATGGAATTTTCATATATTCATCAACGGTTTTCATTATTGTCTGCCTCCTCACTTTCAATAATCTCCTTAACTAAAACAACATATGCCTTTTTTATGGTACCGTGCTTGGGAACGGTAATCGGAGCACATCCGGGTTTTCTGAATGTAAAGTGACTGCTGCCACCGGATGTTCCTCTGATTTCATATCCGTAACTTTCAAGAATTTTTTTTAGTTCATCAAAACGAATGTCATCGGATAAAGAACATATGCGCTTTAATAGTTTATTCCATTTTGACATTATATATGCTCCTATCTGCTATTATAACATATTATACCACGGTGTTATATATGGTGTCAAGTTTTTTACCTCTACAAAACATTAAATACTGCCTCAAGGCGGTAAATTGGCTGTCCGAGCTCACTGAAACGCGTTTCGTATTCTGTCATAACATTACCTTCAAATTTTGAGTTATGCAAATCAAGAGTTATGTTTTTAAGCCTTACACCAAAATCGGCAAACGAGTTGAGCGAAAATTCAAACAGCTTTGTATTATCCGTTTTAAAATGCACTTCGCCGCCGGGCGATAAAAGGCGGGCATATATTTTTAAAAAGTTTTGGTGCGTTAGGCGGCGTTTTGCCTGTTTGCTCTTTTTCCACGGGTCACAAAAATTAATATATATCCTGTTTATTTTATTGTTTAATTCAAAATCGTTTAATACATTGGCATCACCCAAAACAAAACGTACATTTGTAAGCCCTGCATTCATAACCTTTTCGGCGGCAAGCACTATTACATCGGCACATTTTTCAAAAGCAATATAATTTATATTGGGGTTTAGTTTGGCGGTTTCGCATATAAACTTGCCTTTTCCGCATCCTATTTCAAGATGTACGGGGTTTGAGTTGTCAAATACCGTTTCAAATCCGTACTTGTAATCGGCTATATTATCAATAAACAAACCGCGGCAATTTTCAAGGCGCACACCGCAGTTTTTTCTTTTTCTAATTCTCATAATTTTTTCCTCCGAGTTGTAAGATTGCATAGGCAATAGGAAAGTTCAACACTTTTTTGCCCAAGTATGCCTAATATATAGTACCATTTAATCAATAAAAAATCAAGCATTATACAGTTTAAAATATAAATTTTATTTGTTTTTCAAATAAAAACAAACAGGCGGTGTGAAAAACCACATCCGCCCAATGTTAAAAAAATATGTTTTACGGTTTTTTTGCCGTATCGGTATAAATTAAAATTTATTTCCAACTGAATGTAATCATTCCATATATGTATATTACAATTACAGCTACAGGTACAACATACATAAATACGGGTTTCATCCAATCCTTAACTTTAAGGCCTTTGCCCTCGTTTGCTTCTGCTTTAAATGCGTCCCAGCCCCAGCCGTAACGTTTATTGCAGCAAAACAGCGCTACAACAAGAGAGCCGAGCGGAAGCAGGTTATTGCTTACCAAAAAGTCCCACAAATCGAGCCAAGCCGTACCCTCGGCAAACGGAACAAATCCCGAGAATTTACTGTAACCGAGTGCGGTTGTAAGCGCAAGCAAAAATATAACTGTACCGCATATTGCACAGCCTTTGGGTCTTGACCAGCCCGTAAGCTCACGCACACACGCAAGTATATTTTCGCATACGGCAAGCACCGTTGAAAGCGCCGCAAACACCATAAAGAGGAAGAATATTGCTCCCCACCATCTGCCGCCTTCCATATGATTGAATACCGATGCCATTGTATCGAACAAAAGGCTTGGACCTGCGTTTACCTCAACATTAAATGTAAAGCAAGCAGGGAATATTATAAGTCCCGATACTATTGCAACAAATGTATCGAGTATAATTACGTTTATCGACTCGCCAAAAAGCGTATGGTCTTTGTCGATATAACTGCCGAATATTGCCATAGAACCTATACCGAGGCTTAATGTAAAGAACGCCTGATTCATTGCGCCGACAATAACGCTGCCGTTTATTTTTGATATGTCGGGTACAAGGTAAAATTTAATTCCCTCTTTTGCGCCGTCGAGCATACCGCTGTGTACAGCCAATACCGCCATAAGTATTAAAAGCGTTACCATCATATACTTTGTAACACGTTCAAGACCGCCCTGGAGTTTAAAGCAAAGTATACCAAAGCCGACTATAACGGTAACTGCAAGGTATTTTACGTTTATTGCGGGGTTGGTAATCATATTTACAAAACCTATTTCGGCATTTTGTCCCGTAAGGAATTTAACAAAGTAATAAATAAGCCAACCGCATACAACGGTGTAAAATGCCATAAGGCACACATTGCCGAAAAGTGACAAATAGCCTTGAATATGCCATTTTGTACCGGGCTTTTCGAGCTTTCTGTACATTTTAACGGGACTTACCTGCGAGGCACGTCCGAGCGAAAATTCCATTGTCATAACGGGTAAGCCGAGAACTATAAGACACAATACATATATAAGTACAAATACTCCTCCGCCGTACTGTCCGCACATCCACGGAAACTTCCATACATTGCCGCAACCTATTGAACAGCCTGCCGACAATAAAATAAAACCTAATCTTGAACCGAGTTTTTCTCTGCCCATTATCTTTCCCCCTTATTTTTATAAAGTACAACTGCTACATTATATATTTTTTTGAATATTTTGTCAATGCTTTTTTGAAATTTAGCATATATAATGTTGTATTTACTAAAAAACAGTATGGCTTATGTGCAAGTTGTTGCCTGATTAAACTCAAAAGAGGTAATATATTTTACTCAAATGAGTTAAAATATTATTGAGGTGATATAACGTGACAATAGGGGAAGCTACAAGAACAAGAATTGCCGAGCTTTGCAAAGGACGAAACATAACCGTAAACAAATTATCGGTTATGTGCGGTATAACCCAATCTACGCTTAATAATATTATGAGCGGACGAAACAACAGTACAACTGTTTCAACCGTTAAAAAAATATGTGACGGGCTCGATATATCAATACGTGAGTTTTTTAATTCGGATTTGTTTGGCGAAAATCTTGAACAGGAAATAAAATAAAAGCGGAAGTGAAACATATATGCCTTATTTGAGCATAATTGTACCGGTGTACAATGCCGAAAAATATATAAATGAATGTATAAAAAGTATTTTAAACCAAACATACCGCGATTTTGAACTAATACTTGCAGATGACGGGTCTTATGACAAAGGCGGAGAAATATGTGACAAATTTGCAAAAGAAAACCGCAATGTAACCGTAATTCACACTAAAAAAGAGGGTGTTGTGTCGGCGCGCAAAACCGCTTTTAATAAGGCAAGCGGCGAGTATGTGGGTTTTGTTGACGCCGACGATTTTATAATGCCCGATATGTTTGATGTTTTATGCGCAAAGACACAAAAATACAACTGCGATATTGCCGCCTGCGGTACGTACACAGGGTGTGATATTTTGCATAAAACCGTAATGCGCGATGATATACGAAACGGGTTTTACACAAAGCGAAATTTAAAGGACGAAATATACCCCAATGCTTTGTTTAACAAAAATACGGGTACATTCGGCATAACACCCGTACTGTGGAATAAAATATTTAAACGCGGACTGATAAGCGAATTTATAAATAATGTAAATCCGCATATAATAACGGGTGAGGACGCGGCGGTGAGCCTTGCGGCATTATTTAAAGCCAATACTTTTTATTACACTGCCGAGCCGAAGTATTTTTACAGGCAAACCCCAAATTCGCTTACCAAAAAATATACGCGCAATTACTTTATGTCGCTTAATGCGCTTATACATACAATTTACGATTTTTTTGGTGATTGCGTAACCAATGATCAAATAAATATGTATATTGCAAAAATGGCAGTATACGGAGTAAGGGGTGCGATAGAGCTTACGGGCGGAACATTTATTGAAAAGTACCGCAATTTAAAGCTTGATTATATGAAGTATAATGAAATTTCGGATGCCGTTAAAGGTGCAAACGCAAAATATTTCGGCAGCGATATAAAACCGTGGCTTAAACTTCTTAAAAAGGATAAAATATTTATGTGCGCACTATTATCGCATATTAAAAGGGGAGTTATTAATTGACGGACAGTAAATTACAGCTAAAAAAATGCGAAACGGATATACTGCGTGAAATACACTGTGTATGCGAGCGTGAAAATATAACGTATTATCTTATCGCCGGCACTTTATTGGGTGCGGTGCGACATAAAGGTTTTATACCGTGGGATGACGATATAGATATAGGTATGCCGCGCGATGATTACAATAGGTTTATAAAAATATTTAACGAAAAGACGTCAAATACCGATTTGAGCGTGCATACATACTTAAACGACAAAAGCCATTGGCTGCCGTTTGCAAAGGTACGCAACGATAAAACGGTTATGAAGGAAACTTTTCAAAGTAATTTTGACGGCAGCTGCGGTGTGTGGGTTGATATATTTCCGCTTGATAACGCAAAACGCCAAAAAAGCTTTATGCAGAAATTGCAGGCGGATATTGCAAAAACATTGTATTCTATGGTTTTTGCAAAAATAGGAACTTACAATATAAACCAAAGAAGTTTTGTAACGAGGTTTGCATATTTTTTTGTAAAGCGGCTGAACGTTAAAAACATTTTGCGCATTGTTACAAAAGTAATGACGGCAAATAAAAACAATTCTTCGAAATATTTTGTTAATTTATCGAGCCAATATAACAGCGTAAATCAAACAATGCCAAAATCCGTTTACAATCCCCGAAAATTATACGAGTTTGAGGGCGAAATGTTTTACTCGGTATGCGACGCCGATTATTATTTAACGCGACTTTACGGCGATTATATGACTCCGCCCCGAAAATCGGAGCAAAGGGGACACGAAATATCGGAGTTTGATTTGCAGGGGAGCAAAAATGTTTAGTATACAAAAAATAATACTCAAATTTAAACTTACGGGTACGCAAAAATCCGCGTCACGCACCGTAAACTCGGCGCGCAATGCGGTGTGGAGCGTTTTAAGCTATGCGCTTATGCTTGTTTTTAATTTTATAAACCGAACAATGTTTATAAAATATTTGGGTTTGGATTATTTGGGAATAAACGGGCTTTTTACAAATATACTTACCATTTTGTCGTTTACCGAACTCGGTATAGGCGGAGCGGTGGTGTATAATTTGTACGGCCCGCTTGCAAAGTGCGATACAGAACGGGTAAAAACCCTTATGTGTTTTTACGGGCGCGCGTATGCGGTAATATGCGCCGTTGTAACGGCGGCGGGGCTGTGCGTAATACCTTTTTTAAACGTAATAATAAAACAGCCGCCGCATATAGACGAAAGCCTTACTCTTATATATATACTTTTTTTGCTGGATATGTCGTTTTCGTATTTGTTTGTATACAAAAAAAGCCTTATTTGCGCCGACCAGCAAATGTATGTTACCGTAATTTTTACACAGATTGCACAGGCGGCAAGGGTTTTACTGCAATTTTTTGTGCTGATTATTTTTAAAAAGTATATACTGTATCTTGCGGTAAGCATACTATCTACCGCGGTATGCAATATATTGATTGCGGCAAAAGCAAATGCGCTTTACCCGTATTTAAAAGATAAAAACGTACAGCCTATGCAAAAAGACGAACGAAAAAGCATATTTAAAAATGTTAAATCGCTTTTTGTATACCGTTTTGCGTCGGTTGTGCTAAACGGAAGCGATAATATTATAATTTCAAATATAATAGGCGTGTATGCCGTGGGTTTATGCTCAAATTACGTTATGGTAATATCGGTAATAACGGGTGTAATGCAGCAGTTTTTGGAGTCGTTTACCGCAAGCATAGGCAATTTAAACTCGGTTACGGCAAAAAGCGAAAGCAAAAAAAGCGAAAAGGTATTTAATGAAATGTTTTTTGCCTGCGGCTGGATATACGGCTTTATTGCGGGCGGACTTATGCTGTTTTTAAATCCGTTTGTGCGTGTATGGCTGGGAGATGAATATGTGCTGTCAAATTATACGGTGCTGTTTTTGGTTCTCAATTTTTATGTAACGGGAATACATCATCCGTCGTATGTGTTCAGAACCACTATGGGGTATTTTGTTCAGGGCAAATTTGCTCCGCTTGCGGCGGCGGTTATAAATATAATTTTATCGGTTGTATGGGGCAAAGCATACGGACTTTCGGGCATATTTGCCGCAACGGTTGTATCACGCGCGCTTACAATGAGCATTGTTGACCCGTTGCTTGTGTTTGGCTTGGGATTTAAAAAAAGCCCCGTTTTGCATTACCTGCGTTTTTTGCTTACAACCTGCGTTTCGGCGGCAATTTGCCTTATACTGTCATATGTTACGGCATATATCCGCATAGGCGGTTTTGGGGGACTTGTAATTAAGGCTGTTGTATACACCGTTTTGTTTAACTTAATTTACGGCTTAATATATTTTAAAAATACAAACTTTACTCAAATGAGAAAGGGGGTAATAAAATGAATATTACCTGTCAACTTTTAAGTATGCGCGATGAGGAGTACAAGCAATTTCACCAAAAGCTTATACCAAATATAAATCCCGATACGGTAATAGGCATACGTGCACCTGCGCTGCGCAAATTTGCGGCGGGTTTATACAAAAGCGGCGGGGCGAAAAGTTTTTTTAAACAACTGCCGCACAGTTATTACGAAGAAAATAATCTGCACGCTTTTTTAACGGAAAAAATAAAAGATTTTGATACGGCGGTACACGAAACCGAAATATTTTTGCCGTATATAGACAATTGGGCAACGTGCGACTGCTTCTGTCCGCGTGCATTTAAAAAAAATCCTCAAAAATTAAAACCGTATGTGTATAAATGGTTAAACAGCGGCAGAGTGTACACCGTACGGTATGCAATAGGCTGTCTTATGAAAATTTATCTTGACGGTGAGCTGTTTGATGAAGCCGACCTGTCGGCGGTATCCAAAATAAAAACGGACGAGTACTATATAAATATGATGATTGCGTGGTACTTTGCAACGGCGCTTGCCAAGCAGTACGAAAGCACGGTTAAATATTTAAAAAATGAGCTTTTGCCTGTTTGGGTGCATAACAAAACCATTCAAAAAGCGGTTGAAAGTTATCGTATAGATAACGATACAAAGGCATATTTAAAAACTTTAAAAATAAAAAAAGTTGCCAACGGTAAAAATATGTGATATTATATAATTAATATTGAACACAGGAGAAAATTATGAAAAAGAAATTGATAGGTGGTATTTTGGGAGTTACTGCATTATTACTTGTAGGATGTGCAGAAAAGAAGGAAGATGTAAGTATTTCAGAACAGCAAACTTATGAAGAAACTGTAAGTAGTGAAATTCTGCAAACGGAAAATGATGTAAACGAGAGTAATGCTGAAGAATCACAAAAAGATTATATGAAAGAAATTGGAG
>USKN01000078.1 GCA_900555295.1 uncultured Eubacteriales bacterium | reverse complement strand
CAATATTCAAATATTCCCTCTTAGAAAATTCTTCTTACTGTAATAATGCTGCGGTATGCTGCCGGAGATGTATACTTGATACCTGATTCCGGTGTACTTGCATGTACGATGGTATTGTTTCCAACATAAATTGCAACGTGTCCACTGTAACATACGATGTCACCCGGCTGCATGTCTGCCTGGCTTACTTCATATCCTACACCTCTCATTGCACTGGAGGAATGAGGAAGTGATACACCAAATGCTGCATATACGCTCATTACGAATCCGGAACAGTCTGCTCCGTTTGTCAGGCTGGTTCCACCATATACATATGGGTTTCCAACAAACTGACCTGCATAGCTTGCAACTGCTGCTCCATTACCGCCTGAAGGTGGTGCGTAGCTTCTTGCCGGAGCACTGCTTGCTGCCGGTGCGCTGCTCTGCTGCTGTGATGCTTTTCTGGCTGCTGCTGCCGCTGCTTCCTCTGCTGCTTTTCTTTCAGCCTCTTCTTTTGCAAGTCTTGCTTCTTCTTCTGCTTTAGACTCTGCTTTTACAAACTCTGTAGAAAGGCTTACATAATCTGTAGATACAAATCCTTCGCCCTCTTCTACGCTGACTTTTACCCAGCCGTCTCTCTCTTCTGTAACGGTCAGATCATCTCCACCCGGTACTAATCCTAAAACAGGTGCGTCTGTAGATGCATCTGTACGCACTTTTAAAGTCTCTGTGTTAACCTTTGCCATTCTTCTTCCAACGGCTCTTGCTAACTCTTCGTTACCAACTACTACGAATTCTTTCTTTACATAACCGGTAACACTTCCGGATGTGATCTTATACCATCCGTTCTCTTCGCCTTCCACTGTAGCTGCGGATTTGTCATAGAGCTTTCCTAAGACTTCTCCATCCTCGCCCGGTGTGCTGCGGACATTTACATAGTTGTCCACCTGTGCGATCGCGATATCTGCATACTCTGATTTTACAACCGGAGTCTCATTTTCTGCCTTCTCACTCTTGTCCTCGGAAGAATTGTCTGTATTTTCTTTATTCTCATCAGCTTTCTGGCTGTCAGAAACAGCTTTTGCAAATGTAAGAGTTCCACCTGCTACGGTAGATTCTTTTGTTACACTGCTGATTGTTGTACTCAGTTCGTCGGATAATCCTGCTGCCGGAGCTGCGTTAACTGCCATACTGCCGGAACCTGCAAGCATTATTGTTGCCGCTAAACAGCATGTTCGTATTCTTAATCTGTTACGATTCATGTGTGCCTCCAATTTATTGATAAGTCTTTACCTTTTGTTACAAATTTATTACATTTATCGTACAACATTATATCAAAGCGTTTCTACACTGTCAACCCTATTCCTTTACAAAACCCGACAAAGAATTACAGCTCATTCAGATATTTTTCGATAGAAGTTACAACATTCGCCCCATCGGCAGCCGCTGTAATGACCTGCCGAAGCTGCTTGGTACGCAGATCTCCCGCCGCAAAAATCCCTGCACAGCTTGTCACGCCATCTTCACCGGCAATGACATAACCGGCTTCATCTAAATCCACCACGCCACGATACATTTCCGTGTTCGGCAGGATGCCCACTGCTATAAATACTCCGTTGACCGAAAGTTCCTGCTTTTCCTCTGTCTTCTTATTATATAAGGAAAGACTCTCAACCTGATCCTCTCCCTGAATCTGCTCAATAACCGTATCCCAGAGAATTTCGATGTTCTCACTTGTCTTTACCCGTTCCTGCAACACCTTTGCCCCGCGGAATTCATCTCTTCTGTGGATCAGATACACTTTTTTACAGAGTCTTGCTAAAAACAGGGCATCCTCTAACGCTACATCTCCGCCTCCGACTACTGCCGTTGTCTTTCCTTTAAAAAACGCTCCGTCACAGGTGGCACAATAAGAGACTCCCATTCCCATGAGTTCCTCTTCCCCCGGCACACCTAAGGTCCGGTGTGTCGCACCACTGGCTAATACGATCGTCTTTGTCTGATAAGTTTCCTTATCTGTCACAATGACCTTATGATCTGCTTCGTTTTTAATCTCTAACACTTCTGCCGTTACAAACTGACATCCTACGGCATCGGCATGCGCCCGGAATTTACTTCCAAGATCAAATCCACCGACCCCAGGGATTCCCGGATAGTTATCTACTTCATAGGTGTTTAAGATCTGTCCTCCGCTCATTGGTGCTTTTTCTAATACCAGTGTCTTTAACTTTGCCCGCTCTGCATAAATCGCAGCACTCAAACCTGCCGGACCACTTCCTATTATAATTACATCATCCAAATAATATTGCAATATTTCGCTCTTTGAAAGATAAGAGCTGTCGGTAAGAGTTATTGTACCGCCGTCGATTATTGCATATCTTACGGTTACGCGGTTTTCGGACTTAATGTACGCAAGAACAATGCTGTTGTTTTTAAACGGCAAACTGCTGTTGACTATTATACAACTGCCGGCAGACAAATTACTTTTTGCCATACTGTTGTCGGTAAGCTGTGTTGCAAATATTTTCTGCCCGTTAAATTCGTTTGTGTAAGGAAGCATTAAACAGCCGTCGCACAAATGCGGGTCGGCAGATATAAGACCTTGGATATTTTTTATATTAAAATAATAAATTCTTACATTTGCATATGCGCTTTGATACATTTTTGCCTCAAAATCATTGTCTTTATTAAAGTACGATTCCTCAATATCAAGCACCCGCGCAATGGCGCAAATCATATCATAACTCGGTTTGCTGTAACCCACTTCGTAATTTGATATTGTTGTGGGTGTGGTATTTACTTTAAATGCAAGTTCTCTTTGCGTAAGTCCGCGTCTTTTACGTAAATGTTTAATTCTGTTTCCAAGTGTGTTATCTCTCATTGTTATCGCCCCGTATATTAACTTGTTTTGTTACAAAATCGCACAAGTCTTTTGTTGAGTTCGGCTTGCCGAGTAATTTTGTCATATCTATCATATCCTGCAAATGCTTTTTGTTTTCAAACAAGTGGTTTACCACTTCGTCAATAGGCAAATTTTTGTTTACGGCAACGGCAAGTCCGTTATTTGTAAGAAAAAACTGGTTTCGGTCTTCCTGCCCCGGTATGGGATTTATAAGCACAAGCGGTAATTCTTTTGCAAGCGCCTCCGATACGGTAAGTCCGCCGGGTTTTGTAATAATAAAGTCCGACGCGTCCATAAGTTCATCAACATTATTTACAAAACCGTAACAGTAGATATCTTTTGAAAACTGCGTTTTGTCTATTTCCTTTTTCATATTTCTGTTGTTTCCGCAAACGCATATAATTTGAAAATCATTGTTTAAATTATCAAGCGCCACAATGTGTTTTAACATATCGCCGTAACCCATACTGCCGGCTATAACAAAAATTGTGGTTTTATCTTTAACTCCTATTTTTTTTCGTGCTTCGGATTTGTTTGATTTGCAAGAAAATTTTGTTTCAACGGGTATGCCGAACGGCAAAATTTTACTGCTCGGTATTCCCTTTTTGTTCATTTGAATATTTAAAAGCTCATTGCACGTAACATAATAATCGAGGTTGGTTGTTTCCCAAAACGGGTGTACGGTAAAGTCGGTTACCACACCTACAAGAATTGAGTTTATAAACCCTTTCTTTTTAAAACTTGTAACAAGTTGTGCCGGAAATACGTGAGTGCAAATTATTGTGTCGGGTTTATGATTTGCAATATATTTTGCAAATTGGCGTGCAACAATGCTCGACGCAAGCTTTACGGGATTTATAAGCGATGTGGCGAAATCGTGATCAACCGCTTTTTCGTACATTTTGCCGTAAAATGCCGGTGTATATTTTGTAGACAGCAAATATCCTTTTTCTACCAAGTTGCTTAATGTTTTGCTAAAATACTTATACGTATCTATAATAATGGCTTCATTGCCTTGGCTTTGTATACATTCTTTTACCGCCATAGCCGTTTTATGATGTCCTCCGCCTGCCGATATGGTTAAAATAAGTGCTTTCAATATAATCCCCCCCGTATTGTAATTGCTTTTATAATTATATAATAATTTAAAATTTATGTCAATCGTGAATTTTGTAATAATTAGGCAAACGGGACCCGAACCCGTATTGGTTTAACATAGAGATTTTCGCCGTTATTGCGTCAAACACCTTGAAAATACGGCAAGTATTCTCTGCGGTGTTTTCCTTATACCGACAAAAATCTCTTATGTTAAACTGCTCGCACCTGCCGATGAGATGTTTTTCGCAAGATTTCAGTGCGGCAGGATGCAGGCAGGCTTGACGCCTGTCAAATCCGACAAGCTGAAAGATTGCAAAAACATCCATCGTCAGGCAATGCGTGTTCGAGTCTCGTTTGCCTAGGCAAGAGGAAGTCGAACCCACATTGATTCCTCTTGTCTATCGAAAAACATTGTTAATATATCATAAAAACAGGCGTTATGTTTTGTGCATTATGTTTAAATTGTTAATTAATTGTTACAAAAGTTTGACAAATTTATTTTTATGGTGTATAATAGCGCTATGTTGTTTGAAACATTTTTGTAACATTATTGTTTTAAACGTGTAAAAAACAGGAGGTAATTTATGAAGAAATTTATAATTTCTTTAATGTTAATTTCAACATTAATTACATCGGCTTTCACCGTTGCATATGCAGACGTTCAAACAGGATTTACCACTGCAAGCGCACTTAATGTACGCGCAACAGCAGGAACAGACGGTGAGGTAATCGGGCTTTTGCCGTATAACAGTAAAGTAACCATTACAGATACACAGGATAATTGGTACGCTATTTGCTACAAAGACGCAACGGCATATGTATCAAGAGATTACGTAAGAGTAAATGTTGATGAAATTGTAGACGATACTGTACAAAATAAAGGTGCAGAGCTTGTACAAAAGGCAAAAGAGTATATAGGTGTACCGTATGTTTACGGAGGAACAACACCAAAAGGATTTGACTGTTCGGGATTTACCAAATATATATATGCGCTCTTTGGCATAACACTTAACAGAACATCATCATCGCAGCTGGCAAACGGATATGCCGTTTCAACAAGCGAACTTAAAGAGGGCGATTTGGTATTTTTTGGGTCAAACATATCTCATGTAGGTATATATGTTGGCTCAAATTGCTTTATTCACTCACCCCGTCCCGGTAAAAGCGTTGAAATAACAACGTTTTCGGCATACGGTTCAAACCCTGTTAAAGCAAGAAGAATTTTTTAATATTTTAAATATATGAAATTAACATTACAAAAACAGACGTTATAGAACGTCTGTTTTTAACTTTTATGACAAAATTTTGTGTTTTTTGTTGACTGTTTGCACAAAAAATAGTATAATAATAAAAAGTGTAAATAAACGGAGGGAATTATTAATGAATGATAAATTTGCATATGAGGGTTTAACTTTTGACGACGTACTTCTTATTCCTCAAAAATCGGACGTTACGGCTAATATGGTTGATGTGTCAACCAAGCTTACAAAAAAAATAAATCTTAATATTCCCGTAATAAGTTCTGCTATGGATACGGTTACCGAGTCGGCACTCGCAATTGCTATGGCAAGAGCCGGCGGTGTGGGTATTATACATAAAAATATGCCTATTGAACAGCAGGCTGTAGAAGTTGATAAAGTTAAAAGAAGCGAACACGGCGTTATTACCGACCCGTTTTTCTTATCGCCCGAGCATACGCTTGCCGACGCGGACGCGCTTATGGGTAAATTTAAAATATCGGGTGTGCCTGTTACGGTTGACGGTAAACTCGTGGGTATTATCACAAACCGTGATTTGAGATTTGAAGAAGATTTTACAAAAAAAATCAAAGATGTTATGACATATGAAAATCTTGTAACCGCAAAAGAGGGAACAACTCTTGACGAGGCACAGGAAATATTAAGAAAGCATAAAATAGAAAAGCTCCCCATAGTTGACGATAACGGCAATTTAAAGGGACTTATTACCATTAAAGATATAGAAAAGAGCGTTAAGTACCCCAATGCCGCAAAAGATAAACACGGCAGACTTTTGGCAGGCGCTGCAATAGGTATTACCGATGATGTACTCGACAGAGTAAAAGCACTTGTTGACGCACGGGTTGACGTGCTGGTGCTTGACTCGGCTCACGGCCACTCAAAAAATATTATAGAGTGCTTAAAGAAAGTAAAACAAAATTATCCCGATGTTGATGTTATTGCCGGCAATATTGCAACGGCAGAAGCTTGCGAAGAACTTATTAAAGCAGGTGCCGACGCGGTAAAAGTAGGTATAGGCCCCGGCTCAATATGTACCACACGTATTGTTGCGGGTGTTGGTGTGCCTCAAATTACTGCAATATATGATGTTGCGCAGGTTGCAAAAAAATACGGTATACCCGTTATAGCCGACGGCGGTATTAAATACTCGGGTGATATACCCAAAGCAATTGCCGCGGGCGCAGATTTAATTATGGTCGGAAGCCTTCTTGCAGGCTGCGAAGAAAGCCCGGGAGAGAGCGAAATATATCAAGGCAGACGCTTTAAAGTTTATCGCGGTATGGGCTCAATTGCAGCTATGGAAAGAGGAAGTAAAGACAGATACTTCCAAACAGGCTCCAAAAAACTTGTTCCCGAAGGTGTTGAAGGACGTGTTCCTTATAAAGGACCGCTTGCCGATACAATATTCCAGCTTATGGGCGGTTTGCGTTCAAGTATGGGTTATTGCGGCGCACGCACTATAGAGGAACTCAAAGAAAAAGGCAAATTTGTAAGAATTACCGCCGCAGGTTTAAGAGAAAGCCACCCGCACGATATTTCAATTACAAAAGAAGCCCCCAATTACAGCAAAAACTTCTAAATTTATATATATTCCCTATCCCAAACACCCCTCGAAACATATCGGTTTCGAGGGGCGTTTACTTTTTTATCTTTTATTTTTTATCTTTTATTTTTTATCTTTATATTATAATTCAACAGCCGCACCGTTTTGCTTTAATGTACTGCGCAAAAGCTTTACATCTATATCGTTTACATTGCAATTGGATTTATATGCCAATGCCGCCGCTGTTCCCGCCGCCTCACCGAGTGTACATACAATCGGCATTATACGTATAGATGCCTGTGCATTGTGGTCAACGCTTATGCATCTGCCGGCAACGAGTAAATTTTTTGAGTTTTTGGGGATAAGACACCTGTATGGTATTGTGTAATATTCGCCGTCTTTAAATAAATAATGGCTTGTGCCGCTACCCTCGGGGTTATGTATGTCAATATCGTAATTACCAAGTGCAATCGAATCATCAAACTTTTTGCACGCCTTTAAATCTTCACCCGTTAAAATATACTCACCGTCTATCATACGGCTCTCGCGTATACCTATTTCACTGCCCGTCATAATAAGGCGGCTATTTTCAAAACCTTTTATATGTTTTTTAAACATAGTATACAGTTCCATTACTTGTTCACGCGCCGCAATTTCAGCCTTTGTAAGGTCAAACGGGTCTGTGGGGTTGAGCTTTACAATTCGTGTTGAATTAAAGTGTATAACACCGTCAACACAGTTTGTAAACATAAGCACATCCTCACGCGGATTGGTTATTGTGCCGTCATTTTGCAGTTTATGATACAAATCATTTATTTCTTTATGAGGAATTTGTTTGCATACATCATTATCTACATTTGCCACTCTAAAATTCAATGTCATAGGCTGGCACAAGCCGTCGCCGTCACGGCCAGTTCTTAAGGGATATCCGCACAAAAAGGCAAGGTTTGCGTCACCCGTTGCGTCAATAAAATAATCAGCCTTTATTTCGAACTTACCCGAACGTGAGCACAGTTCTACGGATTTTATTTTTTCACCGTCTTTTTTTACATCGGTTAAATACGAATGATATAAAAGCGTTACCCCGTATTTTTGAGCCATACGGTTAAAAATAACTTTTAGGTATTCCTCGTTAAAACGATACACAATGCTTGAATTTGTGTCAACTCCGTCAAGTTCTTTGTACATTTTTAAAAATTCGGTTGTAATTTCTTCAAATATACCTCTGCTTAATTTAACCTGTTTGCCGTCAATCACCGTAAAATACTTCATAAACGGCTGTACAAGCGCGTTGCTTGCCGCGCCGCCCATACAATTGCCCTTTTCAATAAGAACGGTTTTTACACCGCATTTTGCCGACGCTATTGCCGCCGCAAGCCCGGCAAACCCTCCGCCTATTACCGCGGTATTAAATTCTGTCATATTTATCAACTCCGTTTTTTATTTAATTTTAGACTTTTTAAACGTTAAAATCTATAACATATTATACTTGTTTTTTGAGTAAACGAAACTTTTTTCTAAAATATTATT